>WIAF01000003.1:300000-495847 GCA_014055465.1 Nitrospira sp. CR1.1 | reverse complement strand
TGTTCAGTTGGGATAACCGCTGAAAGCATCTAAGCGGGAAGCCTGCCTCAAGATAAGCTCTCCCGGGGCGCAAGCCCCCTAAAGGACACTTGTAGACTACGAGTTTGATAGGCTGGGTGTGGAAGGCTCGTAAGGGCTGTAGCTAACCAGTACTAATCGTCCGTGCGGCTTAACATCCTTTGCTCCTGATAGACGTGGTCTTAACAAGAACTAGCGAATGGCCAATTGCGTCCTCGTAGATCAGGGAGAAATCCCACATGGTCGCCTGACGTAATAACTCATGGGCTAGATTCTTCAGAAGTTCTCGGTGGCCTTGCCGGAGGGGTCACACCCGTTCCCATACCGAACACGGAAGTTAAGCCCTCCAAGGCCGATGATACTGCTGCCGTGAGGCAGTGGGACAGTAGGACGCTGCCGGGTTACAAAAAAAGCCTGCTCGATTTCTCGAGCAGGCTTTTTTATTTTGTGGCCCTTAGCAGTTCAACTGATCGATGCTCAGTCGCATGCTATGTGCTTCGGTTTGCTATCCCAGAAAGGTCCGTGGTCGATTTTTCAACTGTTGCGCAAGGCAGGCGTGCCGCTGGACGAGCGTTGCGTTATAGCTATTGTCACGTTAGCCCATCCGGTTGCCCTCGCTGGCGCGGGCGGGTATGTCTCCCACTGAACGGCCAACGCCTCGTCACGAGTACCAGGGAGCAACGACTCCCTCCCAGGATTCATCTTAGGCGATGGCATGTCGAGGAAGGTTGAAAGCCGCAGGAGGGGACCCATCACCCGAGGGGTTCCTGACGCTGCCCTGATCGACGGATACTGTTGCCTATGCCCGAGTCCTTCGTGATCTTCGCCTACTCGATCTCCACCATCATCCCCTCCTCCGGGCCGAGCGAGAATCGGTCTGCGCTCCAGCGTCCTTCGCTTCGTTGAGGATCGGTGGAGAGAACGAGACGTCCGCTTCGTTGCGGCAGGGAAGCCGATGTCGGGAGTGAAATGGTCTGCGCATGGGTGCTGAAGTTGATTGCAACCAGCATGGCTTCCTGATGGGTATCTGTTTGAACCCGGCGATGAAACAAGAGACAGTCGTTCGGGCCGCCATCAATCGGTTCATAGCTCCCTGCCGTGAGTGCCCGAGATCCCTTCTTCACTCGAATGAGCCGCTTATAGAGCGACAACATCGATCCGGTATCCCGCTGTCCCTGGACGACATTGGTCCGTCGCCAATCAGCCGAGAGCGGCAGCCAGGGTGTGCCGGTTGTGAATCCGGCATGCGGAGAAGTATCCCACGGCATCGGCGTTCTCGCCGGATCGCGCCCTTTTTTCCATGGCCAATAGCGAATGGTGTAGGGATCGCGTAAGTCCGACCGCCGGAGCCTTCCATCCCGCAGTCCCAATTCCTCCCCGTAATAGACAAAGGGCGTCCCGCGGAGCGTGAAAAGCAGCAGGGCGGCAGCCCTGGCGCGACGCACGGGGTCTCCGTCCTTGCCGTAGCGATCGATATGCCGGGATTGATCATGGTTACTGAAGACGATTGGAGGCCAGCCGCCGCCCGGTACGGCCCGGTCGCTCTCCAGAATCAGGCGGCGAAACACATCTGCTTGCCACGGCGAACGGAGCAGGCGGAAATCGAAGACCTCATGCAGTTCATTTGTCCCGCTTCCATAGAATGCCGCAGGCCCGCCAGGGGTATCCGATGAGGCCTCGCCGACGAGCATGGTGTCGGGATAGTTTTTCACCGCAACCCACAAGGCTCGAAGCGTTTCGTGGGCCTGGGGTTGGTCACGGTCGTAGCGGTGCACCTGACGGTAGTAGCTTCGCCAGGCGAGCCGGCGCGGGTTGTCAGGCCAGCTGGTATCTTTTCCGAGCCAGTTGATGGCGTCGAGCCGGAATCCATCCACGCCACGCTCGAGCCAGAAGCGCACCACGCCGAACATCGCGTCGCGCACGGCAGGATTGGTCCAGTTCAGGTCCGGCTGCTCCGGCAGAAACGAATGCAGATAGTACTGACCTGTGTGCTTGTCTTTGGTCCAGGCCGATCCTCCGAAGCGCGCGGCCCAATTGCTGGGGGGATGATGTGCCGTCCCGTCGGCCCAGTAATACCAGTCGCGTTTCTCAGATCTGCGGGACGACCGTGATTCGATGAACCAGGGATGCTGGTCGGATGTGTGATTCAGGACGAGGTCCATGACGACGCGGATGCCGCGGCGGTGGGCTTCTGCCGTGAGACGATCGAAGTCCTCGAGCGTTCCGAAACGCGAATCGATGGCGCAGTAATCCATGACATCATAGCCGAAGTCATGCATGGGCGAGGGATAGAGCGGAGACAGCCAGATGGCATCGATGTTCAGCGAGTCGGGCGTGCCTTTCAGGTAATCCAGCCGGCTGATGATGCCAGGGAGGTCGCCGATCCCGTCCCCGTTGGAATCCTGAAAAGACCAGGGGTAGATCTGATAGACGACGGCTGAGTGCCACCAAGGCGGGGCTGCATGAATCAAGGACATGGCGTTGTTCCCACACTACCCCAGATCTATCCGTGCCAACAAGCGTCGGCTAACATCTCCACAACCGGGGAGGCACAGGATGCGGCGGTTGACTTGCCGGGTGCGTGGTGACACAGTCCATCCGTTCGGACTTGCCACGGCTCACTGATCTCATCCGTGACGTCAGTGGAGGCATGGTACACGGAGGTCTGTGGCGGGTGAAGGTTCGATTAGGCGTTGTTGACTATCGGAGGTTTCGGCGGGAGGCCTGAGTGATTCGTAATCGGAATAATCCGTACATCGAGCAGCATCCAACGCAGTGCGGGTGTAGCTCGAAGGTACGATGGGTATTACCAGGCGATCCAGGAAACGAGGGAGCCATGCGAAGCGCGCGCTCGGTCATGTTCCCGCGAAATGAGGTTATGCCCGTCCGTGGCTAGATTGCCGCCCATTCCTTCCGGCTGGAAGCAATTACTCAAGACAGAGACGAGCAGCAAGTCCTATCGCAGGCTCGAAACATTTCTTGAGCAGGAAGCTGCCGGTGGGCAGGTGATCCTGCCGCCGCGATCGGACATCTTCCGGGCGTTACGGGCGACACCATATGAGTCGGTCCGAGTGCTGTTGCTCGGCCAGGATCCCTATCATACTCCGGGTATGCCGCATGGACTTTGCTTTTCCGTGCCCCGTCACGTACAACGGCTGCCTCCCTCGCTCAAGAACGTCTATCGAGAACTGCATGAGGATCTGGGATGCCGCATACCCAATAATGGTTGCCTGGAGCCTTGGGCTGAGCAGGGTGTCCTTCTACTAAATACTGCGTTGACGGTTCGCGCGCATATGCCAAATTCACACAGGAACTGCGGGTGGCAGGGCCTCACGGATCGAGTGATCCAACTGGTGGATGCCAAGGCAACCAGGGTAGTATTTGTGCTCTGGGGCGCCGAGGCTCAAAAAAAACAGACCCTCATTACTAATCCGCACCACGTGGTCATTTCCTCTGCGCATCCGTCCCCTCTATCGGCAAGAAAGTTTTTTGGTTGTCGCTGTTTTTCCAGGATCAATCATTCACTGACTGCGGCTGGTTTATCAGCCATTGATTGGCAAATCCCCGATGTATGAACTGTCCTGCACCGGTTCAGCCTCTCAATGAACGGAAAATTGACGAAGCATAAGTCCGGATGCACGGCATTGCCCAGGCGGCTGTCATGCCTCAGTTTTCTCCTGTTTTGAATCGGCGTATCTCATTCGAGGCAGTTCTTTCTGACGCAGACTTCCCGGCCCGGTCTGTTCCCTCCTGGTTCCCGTTCGCTAATACCGGTCCTGCTCGGATATGCTGTCCGTAGAACGAAATCCTCAGAATGAGCGGCAGGCGCGTGATCGAATCCGCATGACACTTTCCTGCTGAAAGTCGCGCTTATAGCGATGGATAATCCGTTGTACCGCAAGGTCTCTCTCCTCACTTCCGTGATGCGCGAGCTGCAGCACGTACGAGGTTTCGTGTTCAACCAGTCCTGCCGAGTTTCTCCACCGGCCGGCGGCAGACCAGGATGTCAACCCTTCGGGAAAATTCGGGACGACTATGTCGTTGAGGAAACCCATCCAGTCCTCCGCTGTCACAACTCCGCCTGATTTAGCGGCGCCGAAGTAGAGAGAGTCGAGCACGACTGGTTGTTCTCCGGTAGGGCAGGGGACCACCGATGTGGATGCGCATCCCGCGGTGATGGCTAATGCGATGGAGGGTATGAAGAGCCGGCTCAATCGCATGGGTATGGAACTCGTGGTACGCAGCATAACATGTCCGGTAGGCGCAGTTACTTCTTCGGTCGCGGGGAGGTTGGCGCTGTCTCTTTGGATGTGCCTGCATCTTTGCCGCTGCCGGTGACTTGCTTGAATGTTTTCCCGATGGCCGGTCCGATTTTCGGGATTTCCTCTTCGATGTTTTTCGCGGCACTCTTTAGTCCACGGCCGATTTCGTTGAGGGTCAACCCTTGATTCGATCCGGTCTTGCTCTTGTCGGAGGAATCGGATGTCGCCGTTGCGAGAGGAATAGGTAGGTCAGTGACAAGCAAAAGTAAAAGGACGACAATCGCTGCTGGCAAGATGGACCTCCCTTCCTGAAGAATAGTATAGGGTATTCTTGGTGCTCGGCAAACACAGCTCGCAGATTAAGTGACAACGGCGCCTTCGCAGGAACTTCCCGACCTGTTGACCGACAGGGGAGCCATGCGGTAGAGTATGGTCTACTGCAGCATTGTATCGGTCCACCAATGCTGTATTCCTCAACGTGGACCGCGCGATCGCATCGCGACCAGGTCCAGTTTGGAGCTGACTCCCTCCGGATTCACCCTCCCCTTGGTTCTCTGATCCCGTCTTAATGCGATCCACAACGAAAGGATAGCTGCGTGCAGACGACTGCGTGTACGAGTTTTGATACCCTTGGTTTGTCTCCTACCCTTCTGAGAAATTTAACCAAAGCCGGCTTTACCCAACCCACGGCCATTCAGGCTCAGGCTATTCCCTTCGCGTTAGCTGGGCGGGACGTGTTGGGTTGTGCGCAGACCGGGACGGGAAAAACGGCAGCCTTTGTGATTCCGATGCTGGAGCGGTTGTCCGGTGCACCCAAGGGGCAGCCACGGGCGCTGATTTTGGCTCCGACCCGTGAACTCGCGATCCAAATTCAATCGACGATCGATACATTGGGCCGCGACCTCCAGCTATTTGCTACCACGGTCGTCGGCGGGGCGGACATGCAGGCCCAGGTCAGGGGATTACGGCAACGTCCGGATATCATCGTGGCTACTCCGGGGCGGTTACTTGATCATATGTGGAACGGGACGATCAGTCTGCTCGCGATGACCGTATTGGTGCTCGACGAGGCCGATCGGATGTTGGATATGGGGTTTGCTCAGCAGATCAATCAGATTCTGGATGCCATGCCCGAAGAGCGGCAGACGTTGCTGTTCTCTGCGACGATGCCCATGGATTTGGCCCGGTTGGCGCAGGCTAGTGTCAAGGATCCGGTGCGCGTCATGGTCACAAAGTCTGCGACGACTGCCGACGGCGTGTCACAGGCTGTCCATCACACCACGCATGACCGCAAGAATGCGCTCCTGATGTCGCTCCTGCAGTCTGAGGGTGATACCGTGCTGGTCTTTGCCAGGACGAAGCACCGGGCGGATCGACTCGGCAATCTGTTGGATACGGCCGGTCATCGGGTGGCGGTGCTCCATGGCGGACGTACGCTGCCGCAACGGCGAGCCGCGCTGGAAGGGTTCCGGCGGGGAACGTATCGAGTATTGGTTGCGACGGATATTGCCGCACGGGGCATCGATGTGGCAAATATTGCGCATGTGATCAATTACGACGTGCCCAATTGTCCGGAAGACTATGTCCACCGGATCGGCCGCACGGCTCGGATGAGAACCACCGGCCGCGCAACGACGTTTGTGACGGCGGAAGATCAGGAGCAGCTGCGCGCCATCGAGCGATTGCTCGGTCAAGCCGTGCCTCGCGCAGAAGGAAGCCCGGCTTCACTGACGCCTTCGTCACGACCGGATGGTCACGCACCACGGAATGAACCGGAGCGGCGGCGGAGGCGCGGCGGGTCTGCCCAGGGATGGCGTCAGACTGCTGACGGCGGATCCCGGGAGGCCAATGGGGGAATCAAGAACGGAAGCGATCTCGGGCCGGTCTCTTAATTTGGGCGAGTATACGTTGCAAGGAGGAATCAAGGTGAGTGATCAGAACCAGGATGCACCGCGAGCTGCGAGTCAGTGGGTCAGAATTCCGGATGGGACGATGGTGCAGCATCGTTTGGACGGACAAAAGGGGCATATTGACGGCTTGACGGAAATTGTCACCGGACCAAGTCGGAATCCCGACGGACGGACGCAGTATCGAATTAACGTCGGGAAGGGAGATCGAGTGCTGATTGCGGAGGAGGATCTTCTGATTTTGACGGATTCCGAGGGAATGGTACGAATGGCAAAAGAGAAGGGGGAATATCGTTCCCTCGTCAGCAAGCAGTTGCGCGGGGTATTTGGAGAAGACCGCTTTATCGTCAAAGCACCCTAACGACGATGCCGCCTCGAGGTTGACCCAGGAACCGCTGTTCAATACAGGGGTTCCTGGGGGCCCCACCGCAATCCTTCCAGATCGGGATCTTCTCCTCCAGGTGTCGCGGGCCGCTCGGGTTTCTCGGCCTTGCGTTGCACGCGACGGGCTTCTTTCTCCCGCTGCTTCACCTGTCTGGCTTTTTCTCGATCACGTTTCGCGATGGTCGTTTTGCCTGCTCGTGCGATGGTTCCCTCCTTCTATTCGTCTTCCCTGACCGGAAAGCAAATAGGGCTGTTTCGTTATGAACCGGCTGGTCGACGCGCGGTACGGGTCGTGTTGGTCCGCGCGTGAGAACGGGCAGGGCGCGCCTGCGTCTGTTCCGAGCGGGCGCGGGTCTCTGCCCCAAATCCTGAACTGGCTAGTGCCGAAACTTCACGACGGATCTGATCCATCGGCGTTTCGTGCGATTCTACAGAAGGATCAACCAGGCCGAGTTCTGTCCACCGTATTCTCAGCTTGGGCACGGTCCGCTTCTTTTTGTGATTGGGTTTGTTGCCACGCCAGACAGACGTTATTTTCATCGTACACTCCTTTCAGAACAACAGGATGGCGATGTCCAGGCCATCAAACTGGGGGCAGTGGGGCAGCGATGCTCTGGCCCCCATGCTTTGCCCATTTCCTGGTCGGATCTGGGAAACGGGCCGTAGGAGGAGCGTAACTAGAGGAAGCGATCGCGCGGCGATGACGGAAACGCGAAGCGTGGGATCTCGCTCGTGACTCGTACGGTTTAGCAACTTATCATGCCTGTGATCGCTTGGTCAAATGAGCGGTCCGGTGTTCAGGAATGTTCGGGCGTCAAGGCGACACATTGTCTCCGCTGGTCTCTGCGTACTTGTCGCCCGTGGAGCCAAACGGCATGAATCTCGTGATGTGAATGGGTTAGCGCATCGGGCTGGGTGCGGGCGATCTTGGGACGGGACGGCGAATACCGAGCTTTCGCAAGCGGCTTCGCAGCGTTTCCGGGTTGAGTCCTAAGAGATTGGCCGCTCCCTGGTCGCCGTAGATTCGCCATTTGGTCCGTTCGAGCATCATGATGATGTGATGTCGTTCGAGTTCCTGGAGGCTGTCGGTCTGGCTCATCGGGGCGGCGGGACCCGCCTGTAGGATCGGAAGCAACATTTCGTCCACGGTGACTTGGGATGAGCTGGAGAGGATCACGGCTCGCTCGATCACGTTTTGAAGCTCACGGACGTTCCCGGGCCAGTTATAGGTGAGGAGGCGTGCCATCGACTGTGGCTCAAAGGTGAGATGCGGTCGCTTATGCTTGGCGCCGATCTGTGCGAGAAAATGTTGCGCGAGGAGCTGAATATCCTCACGGCGTTCCCTGAGGGGAGGCACGGCGATGGGAAAGATGTGGAGCCGGTAGTAGAGGTCGGCGCGAAAGGTTCCCTGTTGAATTGCGGCGGGCAGGTCGGCATTGGTTGCGGCGATCAAGCGAACATTCACGGAGACCGGCCGCGTTCCGCCGATTCGATCCACCATGCCGTCTTGGAGGACACGCAGCAGTTTGGCCTGGGTCTCTAAGGGCATTTCGCCGATCTCGTCCAAAAACAACGTGCCCGTATGGGCCAGTTCGAAACGTCCCGCCCTGCGAAGTTGAGCTCCGGTAAAGGCCCCGCGTTCATGCCCGAATAATTCGCTTTCAATCAGCCCGGAGGGCAGGGCTGCGCAATTGACGCGAATAAATGGCTTTTGGCTTCGCGCGCTCAAGTCATGAAGCGCCTGGGCCAACACTTCCTTGCCTGTTCCGGTTTCCCCAAGAAGGAGGACGGTCGTGTCTGTCGGAGCGACGGCTTTCACGAGCTCGACTACTTGGCTGAATGACGAAGATGCGCCGACGAGCAGGCGTTGATTCCGGCTGGCTTTCACCTCTTCGGCGAGATACTCGTTCTCGCGGCGCAAGCGCTCGCTCAGTTGTTTGATCTGCTGGTACGCCAGCACGTGATCGATGGCGTAGGCGATTTGAGTGGCGACTTGTTGTAAGAATTTGCAGTCGTCCGGGTCGGGATGGCCCTCTCGCACACTGCCGATGTTGAGTGTGCCGAGACAATGCTCCCGGACCAGGAGCGGCAGGTTGATCATGCGTCCCAAACCTTCTTGAGCGTAAAAGCGGTCTTCGAGAAATACTTGTTCCTTCTGGAGGTTGCCACGAATGTGCAGCCGCCGATGGTCATGCACCCACCCCACCGCGCTGCCCTCGCGGGGAATGACGCTGTCATGCGCCAGGGCCGGGGTGGCCATATTGGTGATGACGGCATAAAACCGAAAGGCATCGGTAGTGGATTCGTACAAGGTAATGCCTGCACGATCCCAGGGAATCACCTTTTGGATTTGGTCGGCGATGACTCGCCAGAGACTCTCAATGTCTCGCTGCGAGTTCAGGGCATTGGTGACTTCGAGGAGTGTCTCAAAATTCAGAGTTGCGCGTTGCATGGCGAATCAGAAATTTGTCCACAGTTGTATGATGCCCCAATTCTGATCTGCGGAGGCGCCGAGCTGGTGGCGGATATAGGGTCCTGAAAAAAAATGACCATAGATGACAGCCAACGACACTTTGCCGTCTGCAAACATATGGCTCCATGCGAAATCCACTTCGTCGCCCACATGGGTTGCCTGGTTGTCGGACCGGGAAAAAATAAGCGGCCCCTGCGATCCACGGTACCAGTTGTCGCGAGCGCTTGCCAAGTACTTGCGCAACGCCCAGATTTCGATGTGATCCCGGCCGGTCGGCCTCGCTTGTATATTCACCTGGGGCTGAACCGTATTCCGCCAGGCGCCGTTGAGCATGTACCCGACGTGCAGGAAATTGGTCGGAAAGAAATTCTCGAACGTGTTGGCATTGCCGCCACAGCTGCGTGCGAGATTCCCACCTGGTGTGACGCAGTTGCTATCGCCGTCTCCGGAGGCATAGTCGAAGCCGATGGCGAGCCGCGGTTTCCACGGATGTGTATACCAGGTGTGGCCAAGCCAGGTCCCCGAGGCCCAGGCATTGATCCTCAGGTTGCGTTGATTGTCGAAATCGAATCCATCCGCGGTCCGCCCGAACTGGTAGGCGGATTCATGCACAACATCCCAATTGCCCTCACGCATTTCGATACGAAGCCCGACCATATGTCGCAGCTGGGAGGCCGATTTGGGAAGGTATTGCCCCGGGTTGGCTCGTTCCGGAAGACGGTTGGAGTAGAGGACGTAATAGGGTTCGACAACTATTCGAGGGAAGCTCCGGATTTGATTGTAGAGCACCACCATGTCGACGTCGCTCCCCGCGTCGGTCGCATGTTGTGCGAGGGCTGGATTGCAGACGGACTGGGACGCGACGTGCTGGTTACAGGTCATCAGATTCGGGGTCAGACTTCCACCGGGGTCAGCTTGACCAAGGTCAGTCTCAGAATTTCGGAACCAGCCGAGCTTCACGTCGAAATCGGTTCGAGTGTAACTCAACATGATGCCATCGTGGGAGTAGCCGGTATTCGCCCAATCAAAGTGGCCGAACAACCGTTGATTGCCGAACACGACGTATTGACGGCCAACCTTCGCACTGAGTCCCTCGACTCCGGCGAGATTGCGGACAAGCGCGTAGCCCGCCCGGATTCCCAGACGGCATTGTCCCGGTCGTTGAGTGCCACAGTGATGGTTGGATGCGTCTCCCCCCTGACTTCCGCCGAGCGGATTGCCGCTGGCTCCCCATGTCGCCGAATCCTGGACCTCAAGGTAAAAATTGAGATTGGGCGATGGATCATAACCAATGCCAACCCGTGCCCATTGCTGAACAAAAAAGTCGCTGGCCTTGGAACCATGATGAGCTGGAGTGCCAGATCCGGAGAGATTGAGGCTGTTGCACGCTCCATTCACCGGGGGCCCGCCTCCAAAGCAGACTCCGTTGCGCCATTCCGGTCTCACACGAAGGTCGGCGCGCATCCAGAAATTCTGAATGTCGAAGATCGAAGGGGGAGAGAGCATCGAAACTGGGTCGCTCTCTATCATGTTTCGTTCGACCGGGGAAACGAGTGCAGGTGACATCGGCCCATAGCCGACCTCCTCGGTTTGTGCCCAAAGAGAAGTCGTCGCGAGAACAGTCCCCAATGAAATGGTGAGGGCAACACACAGCAGGAGGAATTTCCACATGGCGATGGCGCGGCGTCTCGGAAGTCATGGAACATAGAATCCTCCATTTTCCCGGGCCTGGGGCGGGTGGGCCGAGGTCTGTGCGATCGATCTACCCCGGCCCGTGACAGATTCACTGTTCGACGAATCGAACGACGACTAGAAACTCATGCCCGCCCGTTCTTCCATATTGCGCATGAATTCTTCGTGCTCTTTGACCGTGTCTGCACCCTTCGCGCGGATGTGTCGATCACGCGCGTGGAACTCATCGGGCGTCACTCGGTAGCAAAAATCCCACAAGGCATCGGCGCTGTGCTCGTCAATGCCACCAACCCGAGCTTCGAGCATGACCATCAAGGCATTGACGCCGTCGTACGTGGCACGTCGATTTCCGGACCGGTGCAACTCTCGAACCTTGCTCATGTGCTCGACATAGGGTTGAAAACTCCCTGGAATCAGGCTTTTCTCGGCCATGGTCTGGTAGGTCACCACCTGACCGAGTAATTCCTCAGCCCACGCGGGTGATTTCTGATTGTTATTCCAGGCGACTGGTTCGAGACCCATGGACCATGTCTGAGCAGGGGGGAACCCCAGCAGGGAACAGGCTCCGAGCACGAATGTTGTCGAATACAATGCGATGGCTCTTTTCATCTTGTCCTCCTCGAGTAGTCCGACCTCTCAGCCGGAGTGATGTGCATGAATGAGATGCTGGCTGACCGTTCTTGTTTCCATACATCAGCAACACCCATGCCTCGGAGAACGAATGGATTGTCGGATGTAACCAGTTGATTTTTTACGCAACCGTGAGTGAGTGGCGATCCGGCGCGTATACGCGTCGTGAATGGCAACGGTGCGAGGTGAAATACAACGGAAATGTCGCGAGCGGAACGGAGGGCATGAACCCTGGGAGATCCCGGATTATCGTTTCGACGAAGTCACGATCCTGACCGGGTATGTTTGAGAAAGATGACAGACAGAGCAGGCAACGTGCAGGTTACCGAATGGGTGCGTCCATGTAACGGTATGGGTGTCGCTTCCACCCCTCCGCCATTTCCCCAGTCGTGTCCCCCATAGATGGCGGCATCGCTGTTCAACAGTTCCTTCCAGTATCCTCCTCGCGGCGCCCCGATTCGATAATTGAGACGGGGGACCGGGGTGAAGTTGCACACCACGAGAATGATGTCGTCGGTTGCACGTCCTTTCCGTATCAGGCTGATGACACTGGATTCGGCATCCTGACAGTCGATCCATTCGATGCCGGAGGGATCGACATCGCCTTCGTGGAGTGAAGATTCTCGACGATACAGGTTATTCAGATCCGTGACCCACTGGTGCATGCCTCGATGGAGTGGACGTTCCAACGCGCTCCACTCCAGCTGACCATCGTGGGACCATTCAGCCGGCTGGCCGAATTCCCCTCCCATGAACAAGAGCTTCTTGGCGGCTTGGGAGTACATGTGCCCGAACAGCAGGCGGAGGTTGGCGAATTTCTGCCATTCATCCCCCGGCATTTTCCCTAACAAAGAGCCTTTCCCATACACCACCTCGTCATGGGAGAGAGGAAGCACGAAGTTCTCGTGGAAGGCATAGAGCATCCGAAAGGTCAGATTGTGATGATGGTACTTCCGATCAATCGGGTCCTTTTGCATGTAGGTCAATGTGTCATGCATCCAGCCCATGTCCCACTTTAATCCGAACCCCAAGCCGCCGAGATACGTCGGTCGCGATACTAGCGGCCAGGCGGTGGATTCTTCGGCAATGGTCTGAACATCCGGGAAGTGCCGGTATACCTCTTCGTTCAATCGTTTGAGGAATTCAATGGCCTCAAGATTTTCCCGGCCGCCGTACTGATTGGGCACCCATTCGCCTTCCTTCCGCGAATAATCCAAATACAGCATGGATGCCACTGCGTCCAAACGCAGGCCGTCGAAGTGATATTTGTCGAGCCAGAAGAGGGCGCTGCTGATGAGAAAACTTCGCACCTCGTTGCGTCCGAAATTGAAGACAAAGGTATTCCAATCCGGCTGGAATCCCTGCTGAGGATTCGCATGTTCATACAGGTGCGTGCCATCGAAAAATCCCAGCCCCTGCTCATCGGTCGGAAAATGCGAAGGCACCCAATCCAGCAAGACCCCGATGCCGTGGTTGTGCAACGTATCGATCAGATACATCAGGTCTTGTGGCGTGCCGTAGTTGCCGGTCGGGGCAAAATAACCGGTGGTCTGATAGCCCCAAGAGCCAAAAAACGGATGATCGGTCAGCGGCATGAATTCCACATGGGTGAACCCGGTCTGCTGCAGATATTCGGCCAGCGGGAGCGCGAGTTCACGATAGCTGAGCGATCGATTCTGCTCGGCAGCGATGCGTTTCCATGATCCGATATGCATTTCGTAAATGGCCATCGGCGCATCCAAGGCATTGGTACGCTGGCGCGTGCGCAGCCACTCGCGGTCCGTCCATTCGTAATCGAGATCCCAGACGATGGAGGCCGATTTCGGCGGAATTTCATTAAAGAATGAGAGCGGGTCGCTTTTGTCGACTCGATAGTCGGAGTGGCGCGAGTGGACATGGTATTTGTATAACGTGCCCTTCACGGACTCCGCGATGAATCCTTCCCAAATGCCTGACTCTCCCCGCTGATGGAGATGGTGCACATCGCGGTTCCAGTCATTGAACGAGCCGATGACGGATACCTGTTCCGCGTTCGGCGCCCACACCGCGAAAGAGGTTCCCTGCTGTCCCTGACGCGCCATGGGGTGCGCGCCAAGTTTGTCATACAGTTGAAAGTGGGTTCCCTCATTAAAGAGGTACACATCATGATCAGTCAGTCTGCTGATGGCCGAAGGACCGGGTTTCTGCGAGATCCTCTGCTTGCTCACTGATTCACCTCATCTCTCGCCTGCCCTGTAGCGCTCGGAGCAGGCTCGTTCTTGACGGGTACTCCGTTATCCATGTCGTCCCTGATCAATGAAGTCTCTATAGATTGCAGGAGGCCGGCCAGGGGGAGTCCGACCCAATCCGGTCGGTTATTCAATTCATAGGTCAGTTCGTAGAAAGCCTTATCGAGAACATACACATCCAGCAGGAGATTGAACTCTTGTGGCGACCGGGGCGAAAAGTCTGCCTCGCCGGCAGTGGTCCGATATCCTCTCAGAAATGCGGTGCAGGCGGTTCGATACCACTGCTCGACCCGGGAATTCAGGTCTAGCGAGGTCGGCGGGATAGGCTGCTGCCCATACACTGTGCGCAGCGCCACATGCGCGGCATAGTGAAAGGACCGAATCATGCCGGCCAGATCTATGATGGGAAGACATTTGCTTCGACGTTCCGCCAAAGGTTTTGCCGGTTCGCCTTCAAAATCTATGATGACAAAGTCATTGCCCGTGTACAGAACCTGTCCCAGGTGATAATCGCCATGGCATCGAATGCGCAGGGCGCTCAAGGGTTGCCTGGCCAGTGTTCCCAACCGATCGAGAAGGATAGGTTCCTGTTGCAAGACCGTGTTGGCCAGTTCCCGGTCGGTGTCAGCGAGGGCGGGCAATCGGCGTCGCAGTAATGACAATGCCCGGGTGGCGGACTGCTGCATCGCAGACACACGAGACTGCACATACGAGGAAGAACAGATTTCAGGAGCGAAGGCGGCCGCGTCGCTGGGTTGTCCGAGCGCCATGTGGAGTTCACCCGTCCGCCGTCCCAACAAGTTGGCTGCATCACGGTAGTCAAACATGAGATCACTGGCCGTGGGTGCCTGATTCGACCGTTCATGCGCTTCCCGTTCACTCACCCGCCCTTTGTCATCGAGCGTGAGGATACGAGCAAGATAGTGGGACAGCTGTGTCAGCGTATAATCCCAGGCATTCCCTTGATTGGCGATGAAGGATTGCGCCAGGGCGACAGTCATGGGTTCGGCATGTTCCCGTACATATTCCAGCGCGCCTATGAGGGCGGGTGAATGAGGAAAGCGCCGTGCCGTGAGGGCGCGCCCGACTTCCAATTCGGGGTTTATCCCACGCTCGACACGGCGGTACAGCTTCATGATCGCGCAGTCGCCGAATTTCACTGACGTATTGCTCTGTTCGCCTTTCAGCACGGAGCTGGGCGCGGCCTGTGCGCGGCTGGCCGCCTCGTCAAACAATTCTGTGGCCGATCCGGCCAATGTGCCAGACGCACCCAGGAATTGCGCGCGCCGGCCCATGCTGGTGAGGAGCGAATAGGCGCAGTCCGCATCCCATACGGCATCATACAGAATTCCGGACCGCTCCTTCTGGAGATGGGTGACAGTCAATGGCGCAATGATGGCCTGCGGATGGTCATGTTGAATGCGGTCTGCTTCCGTATCGAAGGCGGCCGTCATGGGAAGGGTGTACGTATCCATCCCGCCTTCATCATAGGACACGTCGATCAATCCCAGAACCATGGAGCCGTCCCCGCTGTGCCCCTGAAGAATATCTGCAAACTTTGTGCAACGAATCGTCTTTGCTTTGCCGCCAAACCATCGAGATGCCATGAGGAAGGCCGGCAGCCTCTCTTCGACCTCCGCGCGGAGGGGGCCATCGAACGCCGCTGTCCAGTTATCTTGCACGGTTATCATAGGGCCGTGATGCCTTCGCGACTGGTTAGAGGAAATAGTCGAAATCCTGTTCGCGCCGAAGGTTCCGGCGCACAGCAAAAATTTGGACCGGCACTGAATGGGGATCGAGCTGCACATAATTCCGCGGCCCCTGCCACACATAATAGGCCTGCGTGAGCAAGTCATGAACCTGAAATGGACGGTCGGCGTCAATTCCGAGAGCCGGCAGGTTCAGTTCCAGCCATCCTGAATGGACATGGTGCGGACTGAGGTTCGCCACGACGAGAATAATATTCGAGCCGTCAGGCGATTGCTTGCTGTAAGCCAAGAGGTACTCGTTGTCGATGGGATGAAATTCCAGACTCCCGTCACTGTGCAGGGCAGGATTCTCACGACGGATACGATTGATCAGGCCGATGAATTCCTTCAGGCTATCCGGTCGGGAGATATCCCAGCGCCGCACTTCATATTTTTCAGAGTCCAGATACTCTTCGCTGCCTGGTTTCTGCGGGCGGTTTTCGTACAATTCAAAGGCCGGACCATAAATTCCGTAACTCGCCCCCAGGGTTGCTGCGAGCGCCAGCCGCGCCATGAACACCGGGCGTCCTCCGTGCTGTAAATGCTCGGTGAGGATGTCGGGTGTGTTGGTCCACAGGTTGGGGCGGAAGTATTCCCGTACGGGCGACTGGGTGAGCTCGGTAAAATAGCCGGTGAGTTCGGGCTTGCTGTTTCGCCAGGCAAAGTAGGTATACGACTGGGTGAAGCCTGCCTTGGCCAGATGGTACATGACCTTGGGCCTGGTAAAGGCCTCGGCCAGGAAGATGGTCTCCGGGTAGGAGGCTTTCACGTCGCCAATCAGCCATTTCCAAAATAGAAATGGTTTGGTATGAGGATTGTCCACGCGAAAAATCCGTATCCCCTGATCGATCCAATACTGAACAACTGCTCGAAGCTCTTTCCACAGCTGAAGGTACGCGTCGGTCTCGAAATGTAAGGGGAAAATGTCCTGGTACTTTTTAGGCGGATTTTCCGCAAATTGGATGGTGCCGTCAGGGCGGGTCATGAACCATTCCGGATGCTTCTTGACGTAGGGATGGTCTGGCGAGCATTGAAAAGCCAAATCGAGGGCAATCTCGATTCCCTTCGTTCGGGCAGCAGCCACGAGTTGCTTGAAGTCGTCCAGACTGCCCAATTGAGAATGGATAGCCGTGTGCCCGCCGCTGCGCGCGCCGATGGCCCAGGGACTGCCTACCGATGTCGAGTCACCTTGCGGATTATTGTTTCGTCCCTTCCGGTGAGTTTCGCCGATAGGATGAATGGGGGGAAGGTAGAGCACATCAAAGCCCATCTCCGCGATATATGGCAGCCGCGCCTCGCAATCCTTGAATGTACCATGAGGCTGGTCTTCGCCTGTCGCAGAACGCGGAAACATTTCGTACCAGGCGCTGAACCGAGCTCTGGGACGATCGACCACGACGATGAGTTCCCGATCGTAGGAGCTGCTCAGGCGACGATCAACACTGTGCGCCATCACCTCTTCCACATCTTGCCCCAGCAGCAGGTCCAGGTGCGCCTGAGAACCGGGATCAGAACGAGACAGCAGTGCCTGTATGTCCTTCAGGCGACGCCCTGAGACATCCGACGCGTGGCGGACCGCCTGTTCGATCAGCTGTGTGCCGATCAGAATGTCTACCGTGACATCCTGCTGCGCGCTCAACCGTTTGCGCATGTCGCGCTGCCACGTGGCGAAGTGATCCACCCATCCCACGATACAATAACGATATTGTCCCAGCTCGGTCACGTCGAACGAGGCCTGCCACCGGTCGTTTCCTAATGCGCTCAACGGTGTTTCCAGCCACTGGTCCTGACTCTCATGGCGGGTACGCAGCACGCCTCGTATCACGTCGTGTCCGTCCGCAAAGAGGTCCGCTTGAACGACGATCGTGTCTCCGAGCACTCGCTTAATCGGATATCGGCCGCCGTCGACTTCCGGCTCAACGTGTTCAATGGCGACTCGCAGACGTCGTTCGTTCGTCAAGGCCTGCGACGACAGCTGGTTTTCCCGGCTCGATTGATCGGGCGGGGCATTCCGCGGCGTATCTGTGCGTGTGATGTTCTTCATAAGTGTGATAACTGATCGGTCTTCTGTTCGTGATGGTTGAAGCGGCGTTCAAGGATCTCCCGCATGAGATGTCGCGCGCCCAAACCCACGGCCAGGGCAAGCGCAAGCACCACGCCACCGAACGTAATGGAAAAGGCCGCGATGACAATTTCCTTCGCAATCCCTAACTGGGTCAGCACCATCGCACAGGTGAACAGTAACAGCCCCCAACGCACCAACCCAGCGACAACTCGGGCTTCCTCCACCTGAGCGTTCACGGCGGCGATCAACGCGGCCTCGGCAAAGAAATTGGCGCAGAGCACCCCCACGAGGAGGACGAGGGACGCGGCCAGCACGTTCGGCAAAAAGGCGACGATCTGACTGATCAAATTGGCCGTTGCCGGGAGGTTCATGGCATCGACGCCCATAAACGCGAACAATAAAAAGACAATCCAGAACAGGACTCCGCTGACGACGAGGGAGACCGGGCGACGGACACCTGCTTGTGAGAGCGGCTGGGCAATGCCCAATCGTTCGCAGAACGCATCGAACCCGAAGGTCCGGAGCAGCCGCAGCGTGAGCATTTTCACCGACCAGGCGGCCAAGAGGCCCAGTGCCAGAAAGGTGAGCAAGGCCAGGAGCCGCGGTAACACGAGCAGGATCTGCATCACGGTGTCACGAAAGCCGGCGACCATCGTATCTCTCCACAGGTCACTCATCGCGCCACCTCCATTGTTCCGCGAGGTACGACTTCGACAATTCGAACTCGCGGCATAGGCTCTCCACTGTTTGATCGACCTCCGCGGAATCCCCATGCTGAGTTTCCAGGACGAAGGAGGCCGTCCGCGCCAAGTACAGAGGCGTCAGCGCCTTCAGCATGTGTTCCCGGTGCAGCGTCTGGTTGTGATAGGCCAGGGAAAAGTCGTAGACGGTTTGCACCCACAGGGAGGGCGGAAACCGGAATTCCTCCGGGTCTTGTATGTCGAGCGCGATGATTTGCCCTAACGTGTCTCGAGACAGGATCAGTTCCCAGAGCGGCAGCAGATCGCGCAACCCCTGCTTGAACCCGCTCACCATCCGGCCGGTGTGCAAGGGCCCTGGATCGGGTGCCGACTCAGAGTCGCCATAGACCGGCACCTCGCTCGACCCCTTGATCGTCTCCCACGAAGATTCGTATTCTTCCATCGAGTGAAAGATGCCGCCGACGGTTTGCGCGAGCACCACCGACAGATCCACCGTTCCCATTCTGGTCTCCTGATCCCTGGTGCCGAGATACGTGTGGCACACGCGATAGCCGCCGGCGAGAGCAGCGGTGATGAGCCGGCTATCCACACTGTATTTGGCCGCGGCTCCCGTCCAGGTCGGCTGGGAGATCAAATCGCCGGCGAATTTCCCGGACAGGCCGTACGCCCCGCCGCTCGGATACCGTAATCGTTTGCCATACAGCGCGCGGGTCAAAGGGTATAGCAGGTTGGTCGCGAGTGTGCCCTCATACCGGTGGCGGCGATAGAGCGGGACGACATAATCCTCACCGTGTTCATGGATTGGCCTGCCTAGATGATTGATCCAGCCTGAGCTGAGCGAGCGTAGCTGGCCTTCGACGATCAGGCATATCTTGGGTTGCAGCCGGCGCGCTGTCAGGCAAAAGTTATGGATGGTTTCGTCCCGCCCGGGAAAGCCCGCTTCCCTGGTGAGATTTGCAAAGGAGCCAGCCGCATTGGATACAATCCGGACTGGAATCATGCCGGCCGCCAGCCGAGTGATGATGCCGGAGGTGTCGTCCTGCGAGCCCGCATCGCAATTGACGAGCAGGGCAGACGCGTTCGGGAAGAACTGCCGCAATCCTTCCAGGATTGATTTCACCACGGCTTCGATCGATCCGGCATTGTTGAGGGTGAGTAAGCCGATCATGATATCCACGGTGTCAGCCGGGCGTTCCATGCCGGTACCCGGCGCGCTGAGCGCCTGGCTTGGGGGCATCATCTCCGTGTCGCTGTTTCCGCCTGGCGGCGTTGAAAGGACCGTCGTCATTCGTCACCACGTCATTCTCAGGCTGCCGGCAGGAGTTTGAGCAACGTGAGGTAATCACCCAGCTGCCGGGTAATGAGAAAGTTGCGCCGTACGTGTTCCCGTGCCATCGCTCCCATCCGGCTCACCAGTCCGGGGTTGTTGAGCAGATGCCGGATGCGAAAGCCCGCGCCTTCTACGGAATGGACCACATAGCCGGTGACTCCGTCCACGATCTGCGCGGCAATGCCTCCGGCCGTGCTGCCGACGACCGGTTTCCCTTTCCACATGGCTTCCGACACGGTCAACCCAAACCCCTCCTTGACGGACTTTTGAAGCACGACCGTGGCGCTCCGCTGCAGCGCATTGATCTCCAGATCCGCTTCAGGGGGAAGCTGAATGACATGGATGTCGGGATCGCGCGCCCCAGCCTCGCGCAGTTCCGTGAGCACCGCTTCGCCTTCGGGATCGTGCAGCACTCCGGATCCGGCCAAGACGAGTTGGCAATCATGGTGCCGTTTGACGAGCCGGTAGGTTTGAAGGGCGCCCAACGGGTCCTTAAACCGGTCGAAACGGGCAACCTGTAACAGCATGGGTTTTACGCGGGGAATGCCGAGCCGGTCGAGCACCTGCGCGATTTCCGATCGGCTCATGTCGCGATTTTTCGGGCTCAGGGGATCGATGGAGGGATAAATCAGAAATTTTGGAATCGGCAATCGTTGGGCGAACCCGGACAGCGAAAAAATGGCGGCATCATATTTAAGGACGTAGCGGCGAAGAAAGGCCCAAGCCGGACGTTGAGGCTGAGCCAGATCCAGGTGGCACCGCCAAAGCCAACAACCATTGGTGCGATAGTCCACCAGCCCAGCCGGCTGATGGTCATGAACCATCACCATGTCAGCCTCGAGTTTCAGCGCCTTGGCATTCCGCTCCATGATACTGGCATAGGTCTGATACATCTCGTCGGTGAGCTTGTCATCGCGACCTTGCAACGCGTTGAGCATGCGGGTGACCACCACGAAATACTCTTGTGACCCGGCCAGAACTTCCCATCGTGCCTCAACGCCCAAGGACACCATCATTGGAACCAAACGCCGCAAGACTTCGGACATCCCGCCTCCATATCTGACGGCGTTCAGGTGAAGGAAGCTTTTTCCCTGCACGAGATCACTCAACCGGTACAGAAAATCGACCGTACCCTTCGGCGACACCTCGCGATATTCATCCAATGCCGAGTTCACTCGATCAGTCTCCTCATCTGGAGCAGCCCACGGAAGGGCTCACCTGTATCAGATCGCACTCCATTCCATACTGTAGGCGCTCGTCGCCGGCCGCACGGGGGGCAGGTGCAACCAATACGAACTATAGGGCCCTAACGTCAGCACATAGGGTTGCTCGTGGATGGTGGGGAAGCGCGACTCTCCGAGCAACTCTTCGGGCACGACGTCTTTGTAACGACTGAGGTCAAGTTCGACGGCCTGGGACGATCCCGCCAGGTTGTGCACGAGCAGGAGCGTCTCCTGTTCATAGGCACGGATATACGCCAGGATTTTTTCGTTTGCCGGACTGAGAAATTGCAACGTCCCGCGGCCGAACACTTTGTGCTTCTTCCGGATGGCGATCATTCGGCGCATCCAATTCAATAACGAATGCGTGGCTTGTTTTTGAGCGTCAACGTTGACGGACTGATATCCGTAGACCGCATCGGCCACGACGGGAAGAAAGAGTTTTGACGGGTCGGCTTTGGAAAAGCCGGCGTTGCGATCAGCGGTCCAATGCATCGGCGTGCGCACGCCGTTCCTGTCGCCCAGGTGAATATTGTCGCCCATGCCGATTTCATCTCCGTAATAGATGATCGGACTGCCGGGGAGGGTGAAGACAATGCTGTTCAAGAGCTCGACCTTCCGGCGATCGTTATCCAGGAGCGGAGCCAATCGACGGGCTATGCCGATATTGCGCCGCATCTGCGGATCGCGAGCATAGGCGTAATACATATAATCGCGCTCTTCGCCGGTGCACATCTCCAGCGTCAGTTCGTCATGGTTCCGTAAAAAAAGGCACCACTGGCAGGCTGGAGGGATGTCGGGCGTATGTTTGAACATGTCGATAATCGGCTGGCGGTCCTCGCTTCGGACCCCCATGAACAATCGAGGCATCAGCGGAAAATGGAAGGCCATGTGGAATTCGTCGCCGTCCCCGAAGTAGGGACGTACGTCGCTCGGCCATTGATTGGCCTCAGCCAATAACACCCGGCCTTTATACCGCTGGTCGATACTGCTTCGGATCTCCTTCAGGTAACGATGGGTTTCCGGCAGGTTTTCGCAAATGGTGTCTTCCCGCTCGAAGAGGTAGGGCACGGCATCGCAGCGAAACCCGTCGAGCCCCTGGTCGAGCCAATATTCCATCACGTGAATCATGGCCTGGCGGACTTCGGGGTTGTCGTAGTTGAGGTCCGGTTGGTGGCTGAAAAAACGATGCCAGAAATAGGCCTGTGCCTCATGGTCCCAGGTCCAATTGGATTTCTCTGTGTCGACAAAAATAACCCGAGCGCGAGGGTATTTCTGATCCGTGTCGCTCCAGACGTAATAGTGCCGGGTCGGTGCGTCAGGGGAGGCTTTGGCCGCCTGAAACCACGCGTGTTGGTCAGAGGTATGATTGAGGATCAGGTCGACGATCACCCGCATGCCACGGCGATGCGCCTCCTCCAGCAGACGCCGAAAGTCTTCGGTCGTGCCGTATGACGCGGCGATGTTGCAAAAGTCCGCGACATCGTAGCCATCGTCCCGCAACGGCGATGGATAGAAGGGCAGTAGCCACAGGCAGTCCACACCGAGCCATTCGAGGTAATCCAGCTGCTGGATCAGGCCGGCAAAGTCTCCGACGCCGTCGTCGTTGCCGTCGTAAAAGGCGCGGACGTGGAGTTCATAAAATACAGCGTCCTTGTACCAAAGTGGGTCTTGATTCAGCATCGCTCAAGCCTTCGCTGACTCACCGGTCAGGAAATCGTCACATGTGCTAATGAGTGTTGAACGGAGCCGCTCCAGGCTGCCCTGATAGGGATTGATCGAGCGGATGCGATCAGCCAGATTCGTGAGGTGCAGACTGGTCCGGATCCATGCCGAGAAATCGTTCTCTGCACGGCGCAGACGAAAATGCGCTTCGAACATATGGTAATAGATGGAGCTCACGTCGATGTCGGCCACAATGTCACGAAAGTCCTGCAGCGAGTGCGCCTCCAATCCGATGGGCACTTCAAGAATTCTGGAGCGTTTAAAATGGAATGGCTGGCCGAACACGACTCTCGGAATGATCGGGGTGCGAGAGAGATGGTCGTCAATGATGGAAATGAGTTCTTCTCGTAAGTTCTCTAAATCGGGGTAGTCGAAGGGGTCAAGGACCGCGAGACGCTCTCCTAGAACGTGATCCCCGATTTCCATCACGACCCACTGCGCAAAGTCGTTGGGGTAGGTTCCTTCGATCAATCCATGACGGAGGAAATAGCTGTGGGTGTGGAAATGGATGGAGTCCAGCGGGACTTCTTCGATGAGCTCCGCTAACTCCTTTTCGTCATCGGCCTGGTGGGCGATACTCTCCTGTAGTTCGCTGCAACCGATAAATGCAAATGGAACATCAGCCATGTGCGCCACGGATCTCCACTCTCTCTATGTTCAGTAGCAGGTAACACGCATCCTCTGTCCATAGGCCAACATCGAATCACATGATGCCCCCCATGCACCGGCTCAGTATAAATCGTTCGGAGCGAGATCTTTACTAGGGAAACACCTAGATGGCCGGGACCCGGTCACGCGGCATAGTTGCCGTATGACCGCGGGTGCGGTGGTATGGCAGAGGAGTGATGATTCCGCCATGGCTTTACGAACACCATGTCTTGTTCCGATTGACGGCTTACTACGCAAACGATGCGGCAAGAATGCCGCGGGACGTCGGGTTGCGAAGTGTACACATGACGGCCAGGCGCTGTGCCATTTCGAATGCGAGGCGGGACATGTATTCCACTCCGATGAAACCTGCCGATACTATTTCGAGTGTGATTGTCGGCCGCGTTACGCGCGGCCGGATCGGTCACGGTCTCTGTCCAAGGATTAAATCAAAGAACGACATCCATCGCTCTCCCCGACCACCAGGCTCTGAGTAGCCCTGCAAGCTGAAACGGTCTCCCCGCAGTCACGGCCTGGTGAGGCATGTCGGCCTACCGGGAGCGCCGATGCCGGCAGACCTACCGTAACCACAATCGTTTGGTAGTTTCGATTGTCTTCACAAAATTTCCAACGTCGTGTACCGTACAGAGACCGGTTCCAAACCTGTTGTGTTGAGGATGGAGTCCGTTTCATGCACTGGTGCCAGTCCTTGCTCTAGGCGGGAGACATGTTCAACCCCTATCTGTTGTTTTGGAGTATCGGGCTGCTATGTTTTGCCGCCGAGTGGCTCTATCCGGCGCGTCCGATTGCCTATCGTTCAGTCTTCTGGCGTGACCTCTTGGCACTGGGAGCCTACAACCTCTCGTTTCTGTTGGTCGTACAGGTCACAGATCGAATACCGGTTCCCCAGTATCTTCCCGCCGCTCTGTATAATCTTCCCACCGCCGGAAAACTGGTTCTGTTTTACATCGTGGAAGACTTTGGGCTCTATTGGGTCCACCGGCTGATGCACACCAACCCGGTTTGGCCCGTTCACCGATGGCATCACTCACCAACGTCCCTGTACTGGTTAGCCGGGATTCGCACGACGATCCCGCACATTGCGCTCTTCAATCTGACCTATGTCGCGGCCCTTCCGCTCCTTCATGACGCCTCTGGCTGGGCGTTCCAGGTGATCATGGTTGAACATATTGTGCGAAATAACTGGATGCACCTGAATGTGACCTGGAAATCATCCTGGCTGGAATGGGTCTTCGTGACGCCCCGCTATCACCACATTCACCATAGCAGCGACCCTGCGCATCAAATGAAAAACCTGGGTGCGCTGTTGACGATTTGGGATCGGATATTCGGTACCTACTATAATCCTGACGATCTCACCGGTGAATTGAAGTTTGGTCTGAGCGAGCGGGTGAATCCCGTACGGCTCGTCATCGGCGTCTAGCGCCACCCTGGTGTCAAGAAACAATCTTCCCGCCTCGTGGGCCCGATCGACGCACCCTTCAGCACGAGACAGATTCGATCACAGGGTGTGTCGTGCTTGGGTACTGTCCATGGCCTGACGTGTTGTTGCGAGCCGGTGACGGCGGGAACGGCAAGAATTCGGCTATTGCGGCAAGTTGGTGGAACCGGCGCGCGGTTATGGGGCGCCGGTCTCGCCGACGCTGACGAACTGTTTGCGAAACCCGACGACTTTGGCAAGATAGTCGCGAGTTTCCTGATAGGGGAGTCCGCTGCGAAGCCGGTCATAGAGCGTCGACGGCTGAAGGCCGTTAATCTGCTGCACGGCGGTGCGCTGGTCTTTGGAAAAGGTTTTGAACACGTTGCCGGCGCCGGTGTTATAGGCCGAAATGACGCAATATTCCCGGGAGACCAGATCCGTCACGTCGGTTAACTGAGAATAGGTCAACACGTTGAGATAGGCCGTGCCCAACTCGATGTTATTGTCCGGATCGAAGAGGTAATCCCGTGAAGGGGCTTTGTCTTCGCCTTTCGCTTTGCGATACGCATCCCGGCCTCCGCTAGTGGGGACCAGTTGCATCAACCCGTAGGCGGGTGCCGAGCTAACGGCGAAGGGATTGAAGTTGCTCTCGGTCCGTATAATGGCGAAGACGAGACTCGGACTGATTTTGTACCGCTCCGCAAACTGGCCGACCACGGCGCGATATTTTTCGGCCTGCTTGTGGGCAAAGTTGGTCACCATAGGAATCTGGACCGCATGGGCCGTTTTGGGGCCGTTCTCCTGCTCGACGGTGCGGGTTGTGGTGCTCTTGGCCAGGAGCAAGTCTGCAAACTGTTCCGCCTCCGTCGGCGTACGTACCGGCTTGCCGGCCTGATTCAGTACCAGGCCTAGGAGGTACGGCTCCTTCTCGCCGGTCAGGGTGATTTCCTTATCCGAAAACAGGTCGACGCTGCGCGGGTCGTTAGGAGTCAGGAGTGTGGTGACGACGGCATTTTTCAAGCTCGCACGAGGGTCTTTCTCGTCAAGCGTCTCGATCAGGATGTTTCCGGCGTCGAAGTCCACAATCGCCCGGCTGCGGTAGTTCTGGGTGTATTTCACGTACTTTTTCTGCTCGGGAAGTTTGACTTCCTTGGTGCCCCATTTCTTTCCGACCTCTCCGGTCAGAGCCGCCATCAAGGCCTGAAAGTCACGTTGCATTGCCCGCAGATCTCTCAGCAGCGCCTGAGGGTCCCGTCCATAGCTTTCGACGCGTTGCCGGGCGATGTCGGCCGGATCCTTGCCGCCGACGATGCCGAGCACCGTTCTTCCCGTCGTGCTCCCGACAGCCCGTTCGGCGGCGCCGAGCATGTGGTCGGTGGTTTCACAGCCGGAAAACAGCGTCGGGGCGGCGAGGCTCAGCAGGAGGAGCGACAGTCGTCGAGTGGGCATGGCGCGAGTATACCGAAGGTGTGGCCGCGGGGAAAAGAGAATTTCTGAAAACGTCATGCTCAGCCCGTGCGGAGAGATTGTGTTCGACCGGCCGCTGGTCAGATGCCAGTAAATCCACGTGCTTGACGCCTGGTTTTCCGGGTCAGTACCATATCTGATGGATGGAGTCCCGGGACGGAAAGGTGGGGTATGGGAAACGGACGTGTCGGTGTGATGCAGAGGCGTTCGCCAGTTGCTGTCGGGTGCTGGGTATTCTGTCTTGTGACCATGCTGGCGCCAAGCCTTAGCCGGGCAGCCCAGACCCCCACCGAGGCAGTGCAGGTCACGATGAAAGATCTGCTCTACCTGCTGACCGAACTCAAGGAGACCAGTCGATCCGCTCAGCGGCAGTGGGAAATCGAGCAGGTGGTGCGTCGTTCGTTCAATTATGAAGAAATGGCTGAGCGCGCATTGGGTGAGGGAAGCGAGAAGACGACCATTGCCGACCGCAAGCAGTTCACTCGGCTCTTCGTGCAGGTCCTGCGAGATGATTTGGCCGATAAGCTACGCGATTATTCTGTCCCCCAGGTAGCCTATCTCTCCGAACAAGGCGATGGCGCAGGAACGCAGGTACTGGTTGCGCCGGCCGGCAGGGAGGTCGATACCAGGATCGAGTTTTCCGTGGTGCAGCGGTCCGGACGCTGGCTCGTCAATGACGTCAGCATCGACGGTGCCAGCATTGTCGCGACCTACCACGCGCAGTTTTCCCGCATCCTTCGCGAAGGTTCCTTCTCAGACCTGATGGAATTCCTCAAACAGAAAGCGGTTGTCGCCTGAGCCTTCCGTGAGACTTTCCCCTGTCCCTCTGCGGTCATCTGCCGCATTCCGTCGGCTGCCATCAGGTACCCAGCGGCCTGGCCACAAATTCATGATTCACAGAAGCCCTCCAAGGGCCGGCTGATTCGCATACCAATACTGTGCTGCGCGTGGGCTACTGGTGCGCCCTGAGCTTCAGGAAACCGCACTCATACGCCCGCAACAGAAGCTGCTGGCGGTTGTTCACGTCAAGCTTCCCGAAAATGCTCGTGAGGTGATGGCGTACGGTGATGCTGGAAATGCGCAGACGCTCGGCAATATCCCGGTTGGAGAGCCCTTGGCCGACTGAAAAGAGGATCTCCTCTTCACGACCGGTTAAGGAAGCAGCAGGATATTTCGTCGACAAGCAGTGTGTGGGATCGTGGCCGGTGGCGGATTCTGTTCCCCCCGGTCGGCTGCGCGCGCGATGTTCGTACATGGACGTTGCTGCCGTGAGGCCGCAGACGTGGTTGATGGTGGCCAACAATACCGCTGCCGGCTGGATGGTCAGGACGATGCCGTCTATCTCGGATGAGATTGATCCTAGATTGTGAGGAGTGTCCTCAATGCTGCTGAGGAAAATGAGTCGTGTCGCCGGGACGGATGTCTTCACCGTTCGGATGAGTTCTCTGACATCGATGTCGCTTTCCGTATCAATGACGAGCACCTGAGGGCGCTCTCGAGTCACGAGGGTTTCCGCGTCCCGCACGCTGGCGGATTCCCCTATTAGCCGCATATGTTGCTGCCCGGCCAGCGCGGCTTGAAGCCCGATGCGCACAAGGTGGTTGTGACTGACAATCGCCACCGAAATCAGGGCAGAGCTTGACTGCAGGCCGCTCATGGAGGAGTCCATGGGAGTGAGGACCTTATCTATAGTGAGGACACGGCGGGGCTTTTCGTCGCCTCGCGCCGGCAATATTCATAACAACTCGAATGGACGAGGTCGCCGGAGAAGCGCACCGTGCCGCAGACCTGTCCCATAAGGAGTGCCCAGTCTGCCACATGAGCGGCCAGTTGGGCCGGAGGCATCCCCTGGGTTTGAAACAAATTGATGGCGACCGTCGAGAGGACCACTTTGAGATGAGATAGGGAGGGGCCGTAGCTGAACAGGTATTCATGCTGTCCCGTGAAGAGCAGTTGCGCTCCGTTTCGGGCTTTCAGGCCGCGATGTCCGCAGTGGGGACAATACAGGCATTCAAGACCGATGCATGCGTCATACCCGCCACGAATATCAGCTTCCATTACATGGCCGCAATGAGTCGCGGGACACAGCGTCATGATCTTCTCCTCGAGATAGTCGGTGCATTGCTCAGCTGCCGGTTCAGGCGCGATGAAGTGATGGGATCCCGGAGTGACCAGAGCCTTCCCGGTGTTGAGGGGCGGATGCCGCCCGTACCATCCGTTCGGCTTCCAGCCAATCTTCACAGTCATATCCGTCCTGTTGTCCTCGTTGCTGATAGAGCGCATAGGCCAGCTTTTCAATCCTTGTTCTGATGTCGCCGGCTGAATCCGAGGCCTTGGCCTGAGGGGATGACAGGACACGATCCTTTCGTTTTGGTATCGATCGGCTTGTCCCTCCTCGGGAAATGGCTCGTATGGGGTCGCCAGCCGCAGGTGCCTGTGCATTATGGTCTGTCATGGTAACCACTCCTTTCCTTGCCGAATACGGGTCGGCTGCTGATGTGGTGTCCTAGGAATGTTGCCTCAATGAAGTCGGACGCAGGGTATCCCGAGCGTCGCCAGGAGCACCTCTTCTACAGAATGCTCCAGAGGCGGATTCGTGGATCCTGCGGGGAGAGTGTCGATGGATTGGGAGATTCTGCTCATGGTTCGAGGCTGAGGGTGGGTGAGCGCCAGAACGGGGGCCTGCGGGCAGAGCGCAGTGACGGTGCGGAGCGCATCAACCCCAAGGGTGTCTCGACGTGAATCCCTGGAATCCTGACTGAGAAGAATGGCCTCCGGCTGGATTTCGCCGAGTTGCGCCAGTGTGGACTCAAGGTCTCGCACGAGAACCGCGTGGTACCCGCTCGTAGCCAGGCAATCGGCAAGTTTGAGCCCGAACTGCAGCTCGGCATCGACAATCATGACTCGCGATCTTCCCGGTTGTTTGGCATGGGGCATCGTGGGATTCATCGACGGTCCTCCTTGTGCATCACCCGGTCAATTGCAGCTCTTCCAGAGAATTCCTTCCGCAGCTGTGATGGAGGCGACCTGGCAAACGGCTTTCGAACCCGTGCTAGAGAGGGACACCATGTATGGGAAGCGACGCAGGGAGTGGAGAACGGTCGCGCCTCTCCGTGAACGGATGTCGCTCGCCATGAAGATCTGATTCCAGGGACAGAGGTGAACCCGCTGCGCCAAGAGTTCCATGGCGCCGGCTCCGCGCCGGGTGCGCTCTCGCGTGATCAGCCCTTCGATGCCGGCAAGGGTGGTCATGCCGTGGGTCCTTGTGATGAACTGCATTACCGTCAGGAAGAGTCGGATGGTTCCGATGTTCAGCCTCCGACGCTCCGCTTTTCGAAGCGACTCAAGGAACCTCAGTGACGCGACAGTGCTAGGTGTACCCCGTGGGAGCGAGGCGCACCATCGCCCTTTGCGTAAAATGCGCGTCGCCGTTTGTGGAGTTGCGCGTGTCGCCGTTTATGCTACGAACTTGCCAGGGGCAGGAACGCCGGCCGACCGGACTCAGGAGACGAGACGGTTGATAAGGCGATGGTCGATGGCGTAATGCGTCAATTCGGTGTTGTTCTTGAACTGCATTTTTTCGAGGATGCGCGCGCGATAGGTATTGATGGTGCTGATTCCCACGCAAAGGTCATCCGCAATCTCCTTGAGGCTTTTGCCGACCGCGATTAAACACATGACCTGGTACTCGCGGTCAGAGAGCAGTTCGTGCAGAGGTTTTTCGGCATCCTCATTGAGGTTGGCGACGAGTAACTCAGCCATGGAGGCGCTCACAAATTTTCCGCCTCCCAGGATCTTCCTGAGGGCGTGCACCAATTCGTTCGGGGCGCTGTCTTTGGTGAGGTACCCGGCGGCTCCCGCTTTGAGCATTCTCCTGGCCAGCTGATCTTCGGGATAGGCGCTAAGCACAAGGACTGGAAGTTTCGGACAGACCTGCTTGAGGTCCTTTATAGCGTCGAGGCCGCTCTTTCCCGGCATGCCGACGTCGAGGATCACGATGTCCCAGGCGAACTTCCGTAGCCGGTCCATCATTTCCTCCGCGTTCCGAGCTTCGCCGATCACGACGCCCTGAAACTGCTCGTTGAGAATTTGTTTGACGCCTTGCCGAACGACCGCGTGATCATCCACGACCAGAATTTTAGTCACAAAGTGCTCCCTGCGTTGCGTCTGGCCCAAGGTGGACCGGTCATTGCGGCACGCGTCAGCTCCCCGCGTCAGCCTTGGGGCGGGTGCTCAAGAGGAATTCTGACTCGCACGATGGTTCCCGATTCGGCATTGCCTACGAAGGTGATATTGCCGCCGAGCAGTAAGGCGCGTTCTCGCATTCCGACCAAGCCCAGGGACTGAGGATCGGCCAGCTCGGATTCGGTGATGCCGCGCCCGTTGTCGTGTACTTCAAGCATAAGCCCGCCGGCCTGCTCCTGAAGGGTGATCTTGACAACAGAGGCTTTCGCATGGCGCACCACATTGGTGAGGATCTCCTGAAAAATTCTGAACATGGCGGTCGATGCGGTTTGCGAGAGCTGCGCGGACCGAAGGTAAATGTCGAGTCGACATTGAATCCCGGTGCGTGATTGAAATTCCTGCGTTTGCCATTCGATTGCCGGAATGAGGCCCAGCTGGTCCAGCACGATGGGGCGCAGATCCGTGGCAATCCTTCGGACTGACTGGATTGTGGCGTCGACGAGCCCGGAGATCGATTCCAGGCGATGCTGCAACGCAGGGGCCAGATCAGGGAGCTGGTCGCGCAACAGGGAGAGTTCAAGCTTCACGCCGGTCAACGCCTGGCCCAGTTCGTCATGGATTTCGCGCGCGATAAGAATCCGTTCCTCCTCCCGCACCGATTCCAGGCGGGCGGTCAGCATTCTGAGCTGGTCATGCGACGCGGTCAGTTGCTGCTCAGCCCGTTTGCGGTCGGTAATGTCAAGAAAGACGACCACGGCCCCGGTGACGAGTCTCTGTTCTATGACCGGGAAGGAGGAGTATTGGACGGGAAATGAGGTCCCGTCCCTGCGCCAATACACTTCATCATCGACCTTGCGGCCTTTCCCATCCGCAAGCGTTTCATGGATATGGCAGCGCGTCCGGGGGTGTGTCGCGCCGTCGTGTAACGAATGATGGATGCGCTCATGCATGTCCTGGCCGAGGAGTTCATTGGGCGGGTACCCGAGTATGCGCGAGGCCGTTGAATTAATAAAGGTGCATCGGCCCTGTCGGTCGAGGCCATAAATTCCTTCACCGGTGGATTCCAGCAGGAGGAGGCGATCCTTGTCGAGGTGATGCTGGATTTCCTCCGCCCGTTGCTTATCGGTAATGTCGGTGGCGATTCCGCAGAGCGCGTAACAGCGGCCTGCAGCATTGCGCAGGGGGAATTTCACCACAATGCTGGTGTGGGGGCCATCGTCATGGAGCGCCGATTCTTCAAATCGCATGGGGGCGTCGGCCTCGAACACCTTCAGGTCATTTTCGCGAAATGCCGCGGCCTGGGCGGGCGGAAAGATTTCGTCGTCGGTTTTTCCGACAAGATCTTTCTGCGCCAGATGGAAAATGGTTTCAAATTGCCGGTTCGCCTGGAGATATCGTCCTTCGCGATCTTTGAGGAAAATCAGGGCAGGGCTATTGTCCATGATCGCGCGGAAGCGGGCCTCGCTGTCCCTCAGCGCTTCGTCGGTGCGTGTGGTTTCGCTGATGTCGCGAAACACCATCACCCCGCCCTTGATCAGTCCCATCTCATCCCGCAATGGCCGGGCAGACACGTCAAGCCATAGGGCGTCACGCTGAGTCCCGCGTTTGAGAAAGATGGTTGCGCCGGTCACGGATTCTCCCCGGATGGCCCGTGCCAGGGGAATGTCTTCCGGCGGGTAGGGTGTCATCCGGTCGGGGAGAAACATGGAGAAATCGTCGGACCATCGGCCGACTGTCTTATGGGCATGACCGCTTCCCAGGATGTGCTCTGCGGCGGGGTTCCAGACTCGAAACGTGCCGGTTTCATCGGCCATCACCACCCCGTCGGCCATGCCATTGAGGACCGATTGGAGAAACCGTGTCTGTTCGCGCAGTTCTTCTTCAAGCCGGTTGCGGCCGACGGCATACCGTAACGCGCGCGCGAGAAGGGGCGCCGAGGTCTGTCCCTTAATCAGATAATCTTGCGCTCCAGCCTGAATGAGGTGCAGACCTAACTCTTCATCCTCCAGCTCGGTCATCAGCACGATCGGAATCCCACGCGCCGCGGCATGCATCCTGAGCAGGGTCTCGATGCTTTGACTGTCGGGCAGGGAGAGATCCAGGAGAATGACATCGATCAGGGCCTCGTTCAGACAGCGGATGCCCGCATCGAGACGGTCGACGTGCGTGAGCGTGAATTGCCCGTCCCGTGTTTGTCCCAAGGATTCACGCACCAGGCGAATGTCGCCCGGATTGTCTTCAATCAACAAAACATGGATAGGGCGGATATTCATGCCACTCCCTGCTTGTCAGGTGCTGGCAACACTACGAGCTCCATCCAAACGTCTTCGACGGATCGTATCACCTGGAGGAACTGATCCAGGTCGTCTGGCTTCGAGCCGCAGTGGGTGTCATAGTCATTATAGACGTTGAGTACGTCCTGTTCATCCTAAGAAGTGCCCACACAACCCCCGGCATTTGTTTCACGCTGTCCCCTGCATTGAGACTGGCGAGGACCTCGTGGCCGCTCTTTTCTCGGTGGGTACAGATCCGGCACAAAGAGGTGCGCCCGGGGCGCCGCAGTGTACGATCGGTGCCGCCGGAGGAAGGCCAGTGCCTAGACAGAAGTGGACACCGGTTCAACGCGAGTAGTTCCTGATCGCCGCACCGCATCGAAAGCTGCGCGATTGATTGCCGGCGCGCCCAGCGGAGGGCGCGCGTTGGTGGCGGCGACAATCGTTCCACTGGCATCGGTGACTCCCAGCCAGGAGTAATACCGGTAGAGTGTGTGGTATCGCAGGAGCCGGGCCGTTCTCGCCTTGGACGCGCCGTTGAGGAGGGGACAGTCGTTGGCGAACAACTGGTATCGTCATACTGCTCGAACAGGACGCGATCAACAACAGTGTCAGCGACGGCCGCGGCATTCAGGGCCAGTTCGTTTCCTCGTTCCGCAACCAGCATGGCGCGGAGAAGGGAAGGCGCATGCAGCTCCAAGGCGGTGGCGAGAAACAAGCAGGGAAGCCGCAGGATCGGCAAGAGGCGTTCCGTCCACTGATTGCGTGTATGGAATGCTGTGGTCTGCACGGTACGCTCGGGAGCGCAAACCTGTCAGATGATTAAAAGGGGAACGCCTCCGTACCGTAACCTGTTCTTGCAGCCAGATGCGCGATGAGCAGAGATCTGTGTCTTCCCGGCTGTGTTCGATTGACTCCCTCGCCGGCATACGGGTACGTTTTCCCAATCTGCGGATGGAGAGGATGATATGGTGGCCATTTCAACACATGTGTCGATTCCGGATGAGGAAATCGAATTGACGGCTGTGCGGGCGCAAGGCGCCGGCGGACAACATGTGAATAAGGTCTCGTCCGCAATTCATCTCCGGTTCGATATACGGGCCTCTTCCCTTCCCCCGTTTTACAAGGAGCGGTTGTTGGAGTTACGGGATCATCGCGTGTCGCGTGAGGGGATTCTTATCATCAAGGCGCAGGACTCGCGGAGCCAGGAGCGGAACCGTGCGCTGGCTTTGGAGCGTCTCGTGGAATTGATTCAACAGGCGGCGATTCCGCGGATACCGCGTCGACCGACCAAACCGACAAAAGGGTCGAAGAAAAGACGGCTGGAGGATAAATCCAAACGAGGGCAGCTTAAAACATTACGGGGCCGGCCTGATGAACAGTGAGGCTTACTGCGCAAACACACAGGGGCGCTTCGGATGAAGCGCCCCTGTGCAGCCGAGACGACTCTCGCCGTATCTTAGAAGCGGTTGCGTCCGCCGCGGTTTTCACCGCCGCCGAACCGTCCGCCCCCGCCGCCACCTGAGCGAGGCTCTTGGGGCTTCGCTTCATTGACAGTGAGTTGCCGGCCATCCATGTCCGAGCCGTTTAATGCGGTGATGGCCGCCTTCGCCTCTTCCGCCGTGGACATTTCCACGAAGCCGAAGCCGCGTGATTGCCCCGTGAACTTGTCCGTGATCACACGCGCCGATTCAACGGTGCCGTGAGCGGAGAACAAGTTGCTCAGTTGCGATTCAGTGGCAGCATACGGCAGTCCGCCGACATACAATTTGTTACCCATAGGGGTCTCTCCTTTTGAAAAGTGACATTGTCGGCGACACGAGAACAAGGATATGAGGGGAATGAGCGGGCCGAAGGCGCGGTGGTAGGGGCGACTTGGGTCTGACTTCCGATCAACTTCTCGGTAACAAACAATATCGGTGATGAGCCATTCGAAACCGTGATTCTTATGCGGCCCGTCATAAGATCACGCTTCATCCTAGCAGATGAGTGAGGGGGATTGCTATCAGTTTGACCGGGGCGAGAAAAATAATCCTCAGCCGCAATAGCTCCCTCCACTCAGGGCGGCTGCAAGGCGTTCAGTTACCGGGGGACGCTGTCCGGAGTGATGAGGCCAGCCCTAGCTTCGATAAGGTATAGATCAGCCACTTCGACGGATCAAAATTGTACCAGAGCGGCCCGTTACGATAATCGCTCGGGTAGGTGTGGTGGTAATTATGATACCCCTCGCCGAAAGTGAGCAAGGAAACCAGCCAAGAGTTGCGGCTTGAATCGGACGTGCCATAGGGTTGCTCGCCCCATATGTGGCAGACTGAATTGATGCAGAAGGTGGAATTCAGGACGGCAAAGGTCCGTCCGACGCCGGCCAGCATAAATCCTCCGATTCCACCCTGCCATCCGTTATGGAGGAAGCCCACGACAAAAGGCAGGGCGAGGCCGATGAGAACGATTACCGCATAATTGCGGTGTTGCCACATTGCCACCGGGTCCTGCATGACGCGTGAGCCGAATCGTTCATCGTTGCACGGAACCGGATCGAGCAGCCAGCCGCAGTGGCTATACCAGAATCCACGCTTAGCATTGTATGGATCAGCCGGATCGTCACAATGCGCATGGTGACGCAAATGATCAGCCGTCCATTTCGCACCGGAATTCTGCAGGGCCCAGCCACCGGCGACCAGCAGGCAGGCTTTCACCCAATCGGGACATTCGAAGCTGCGATGCGTCAATAGCCGGTGGTATCCCACGGTGATGCCAAGGCCGGTGACCAGATACAGCACGGCAAACATCGTCCAATCCAGCCAGGAATATCCGTAGAACACTCCATAGGCTGGAACGCCAATCACCGAACCTGCGACGATCGACCAGAATAGGAGGTAGGTCCAGAACTTATGGTGAACGCGGTGGACAACATCCACCGGAATCCGGGTCGGAGAAATTTGTTGCATCCCGCTACAATAGTCAAGCGGAAGGTTTTTCGCAAGGGCCTATCCGACTCCCGACAAGAGTGTGAGCGGGGCTCTGCAGGTCAACTCCGCCGCTGACAGTCGTCAACCGCCTACCGGTAACCGCGTTGAATGAAGTGTGCGGTAGAAGGGGGCTCCACTGTGGGGCCATCTGTTGTCCGGGGTCGGACAACGGCATCAACAGAGAAGGGGGAATCTATGCCTACTGCGTGCGGCGCTTTGCGAAAGGCGACGGCGATGGTGCTCGGGATGTGTTTCGTGATCGGTCTGTCGGGGCTGCATGAACCGGCCAGGGCCGGATCGGATCCGCCAGCGTCCTCCGGTCAGGAACAGCCGGCGATGTCTCCCGATTCATCCGGCAGCGGCGGGAAGGGGCCGGAAGGGGAAGGGCGTGGGGGGCGTCACGGAAGGAAGGCCTGCGCCGAAGATGTGAAAAAATTGTGCGCGGGGGTAAAAGCGGGCGAAGGACGGATTATGCAGTGCTTGAGGGAACATTCGCAGGAGCTGAGCCCTACGTGCGCCGACATGATGCAGCAACGGGGAAAGCATCGGCCGTGACCATTGCGCGGCAGGATCACCGGGCGGAGACCTGAACCGCCCGGTTGGCTGTCCCAGATTGGTCGCGCCAATCCGTATCATTACCGCCGGTTGATTTCGATATTTTATTTTTCGAGGCGTCGCGAGTGCGGTACAGTGGCCGTAATCCATACGGGAGGGTACGTATGAGCGGCACTACGGGACAGGAACAATTCTCCGTCGACTTGCGTCAGCATCCGCGGTTGCGCGTGCCGGCGCCGTTTGCCTGTTCGTTTTCTCGGTTGGGTTTGGCTAAGTGGCTCGGTCGCGGCGGTGATGGAATCGGTGTCGTCTTTGATGTGTCGATGCGAGGAGCGAAGGTGATGAGCGAAACCGTGATCCAGCGCGGCGATCGAGTATCGGTCAGCCTTTCCCTGCCCAATCAGGTCTCGCCGATGACGGTCGAGGAAGCCACGGTGCGCTGGGAGCGAGAGCAAGTCTATGGCCTGGAATTCGTCGATTTGTCGCCGGTCGCTGAAATGCGTTTGCGAAAGTTCATCACCCTGTCCACGAAACCGGCCTCCTGACGAGCCGGGGCGGTGCGCCGTTCATCCAGACCGGTAGAGCCTGCTTGGAGGAGGATTCGCCGCGTTTCACGTCGGGCCCGCTCTCCGGAAGCCGCGGGTGTCTACCTCGCCCTCCGTTTCCACGCATCGTTCGAGATTGCGCTCCTCGCTCCGTTTCCCTACAATGGCTGACCCGTTTGGCCATGTCCAGCACTCAGGCAAAACATAAGCGGCATCAGGCACGTAGCGTCTATCATCCGGTGTATTGGCCGACGTGGGTGGGCATTGCTCTGTTTTGGCTGCTGTCCTGGCTTCCCTATCGTTTGCAACTCGCATTCGGCCGCCGGTGCGGGCGCATTTTACACGGACTGCTCACCAAGCGCCGCGACATCGTCCGCGTGAATTTGGCACTGTGTTTCCCGGAGCAGTCGTCCGAGGAGCGTAACAGGGTCGCCCTGCACTCGTTCGAGTCCATGGGAATGGGGGTGCTGGAAATCGCGATGGCCTGGTGGGCGAAAGATCCGCGGGCGCATTGCGAGTGCACGATCAAGGGGCTGGAGCATATCCGCGAGGCGCTTCGCCGGGGGCGAGGCGTCCTGCTCTGCGGGGCGCATTTGCATGCGGCTGAACTGGCCGGCCGGTTCATGGCCATGGAGCAGCCGGTGGCCATCGTGTATCGACCGCAGAATGATGTCGTGGCGGATATGGTCGCGAACCGGTGCCGGAGTCGATACTATTCGGAGTTGATCCAACATCGGGATATGCGAGGGATCCTGCGCGCGTTGGCCAGGAACCAGGTGGTCTGGTACGCTCCCGATATCGATGCCGGATCGAAGCGCAGCGTCTTTGCCCCGTTTTTCGGCGTGCCGGCCTCTTCCCTGACCGCGACATCCCGCCTGGCGAAGGTCAGCGGCGCGGCGGTCGTCCCCTGCTTTTACTACCGGCGAGCCGATGGATCCGGTTATGACATCGAAGTGGGGGAAGCCCTGGATCATTTTCCATCCGGCGAAATGATGGACGATGCCACCCGCATCAACCGGTTGATCGAAGGGGCTGTCCGCCGCGTGCCGGAACAATATTTCTGGCAGCACCGCCGGTTCAAGAGCCGTCCCCCCGGCGAGCCGCCGATTTATCGGCGATAGGCTGCATTCCCGGAGCGCCGGTGTACCTCCCTCAAACCTCATGGGCGGTGGCCGGCGAAATCACGAGAAGTATTCGGCGTCTCCCGCCCCCTGCGGTATACTGACTTTGGCTAGTTCCAGAAGACGACCGCATCATCCGCTCCGCCATGGATCAAGACAATAAGGTTACGCCCGTTCGTATTGAACTCCGGCAGCACCGTCGCTGCATGGTCTCCCGGACCTGCCTGTTATCATTCGCGCCCTTTGCCCCGACCCTCAGTTTTAATGGCGATGCGGAGGGTGAGGGGGTCGTCCACAATCTGTCACCCGGTGGATGCAAGATCGGCAGTGAGGCCGGGGTGAAGGTGGGGGATGCCATGTCGCTGATTATCTTGCTCCCGGGCGAGACCTGTCCCACGGCGGTCGATCTGGCGCTGGTTCGGTGGGGGGAGGGCTCGTATTTCGGTGTGGAGTTCGTGTCGATGGGGACCGTCGAGCAGGATCGATTACGCCAATTTCTCGCCACGGCCCCGGTGATCGAATAGGGCGGATGTCAAGCGCATGAGGGCGGTCCGGTGCGGGTGACGAAGAGGAGGTCAGGTGGAAGAAACAAAAACGTTGCGTAAGTCGAGTCGAGTTGCGGCTGATTGCCGTCTCGAGTTCATCGGCGAAGATGAAATCGAAGGGGAGGCGGAGTTGCTGGATCTCTCCTCGACCGGATGTATGGCAAAATCCGAACAGACGATGCCGCCGGGACTTCACATGAAAGTCTCACTGTTTCTATCCGACGGACACGAGTGGCCGCTGCGCGTGGAGGAGGCCGTCGTCCGGTGGGCGCGGGGCGGTGAGTTCGGGGTTGAGTTTTTGGTCGTTCGTCCTCCGCAGCTCCAGCGCATCCAGCAGTTCGTGATCAAGCACCGGCCACGCGCATAAGCCGCGATTGAAGCATTAGGCGGCTTCTCCCCCGTCAGTTGACCATTTCCGTATTCTACGGCCTCCTTGCTTCCAGACCTCGGCCGGCCCCGCCCCAGACGCGTTGCTTTACGGGTAATGGTCCCCTACAATTTCGCCGTCGCTCGTAGCCTCAGGTGCCCTGACATCCCTTGTTGAATGGAAGGCGGTTCGGAACGGATGATCACGTGGGTAGGACGCAAGACCATCGCGGGATACGCCTATCTGGCGGCGCTGGCGACGTTGTTTGCGCAAGCCGTGCTCGATCTGATCATTCGTCCACGGCAAGGGCGCGGGGAAACGTTCCGGGTGCTGGTCAGGCAGATTCTCTTCACGGGGGTCGATGCGCTGCCGGTCACCACGGTCATTGCGCTGTTGCTGGGCATCATTATTGTGACTCAGGCCGGCACGCAGCTTCCGAGGCTTGGAGCGGGCGGGCTGGTGGGGAGCATCATCGTGGTCACGGTGATTCGGGAGCTCGGTCCGTTGGTTACGGCGTTCATTGTCGTGGGGCGATCCGGGTCGGCCATTGCGACTGAGCTCGGCAACATGTCGGTAACGCGCGAGGTCGTCGCGCTACGGCTCATGGGTATTCCCATCAGCCGTTTTGTCATCATGCCGCGCATGGTCGGCATGGTGCTGTCGATGCTGTGCCTGACACTCTATTTCGATGTGGTGGCGGTATTCGGAGGCTACCTCGTCGCCGATGCGCAATTGACCATTCCTCTCGATGCGTTCGCGGAAAGTGTGATCAGGGCCTTGTCCACGACGGATGTCCTCATGACTGCCATCAAGGGCCTGGGATTTGGATCGGCGGTCGCGGCCGTCTGTTGTTACCATGGCCTGGCCGTCCGATCGTCTTACACGGAGGTGCCGCAACAAACGACCCGAGCGATGATCAATTCGTTCGTTCTCTGTCTGCTGATCGATGTCGTCGTGACGGTGCCGTTGTATCTATGACCGAGCCGGCCATTATGTTTGAGAACGTCCGCGCGCCCATGTTGGGCGGGGATCTATGGTTGGAACTAGATCTCAGAATTATGGCGGGGGAGTTTGTCGCCTGTGTCGGACCGGGTCGTGCCGGGAAAAGTTTGATGGTTGAGCTTGCCGCCGGACTGGTTGCTCCGGAATCGGGACGGGTTCTTGTCTTGGGGAAGGATTGGAGCGAGGTTGCGGACGAAGATACGAAGTCTGTGCGGCTGCGAGTCGGCGTGGTGCTGCAACAACCGGGGCTGTTGAGCAATATGACGCTGTTCAACAACGTGCTCCTGCCGCTTCGCTATCACCGGGGAGGCATGTCGGATCGGCATCGCGAACAAGCGGTCATGGGACAGTTGGAGCGGTTAGGATTGGCCGCTCTGCGGGATCGTTTTCCCGCTGAGCTCAACCAGGGCGAAGCGCGCCGGGGAGCCATTGCGCGAGCCATGATGTTGGCGCCGGAAGTCCTGCTCCTCGATGATCCGGTGGCTGGATTGGACGCCGACATGGTCTTAGGACTGAAAGGTTATGTCGAAGAGTGGCGAGCCCATCATCCCTTGACGGTGCTGGCGGTGTTGCGCGCCTGGTCACCGTTCGTCGAAGCTGTCGATCGGGTGGTGGTCCTTCGCGAGGGGCGTGTGCAGGCGGACGGAACTCGTGATGGGGTGCGTGAACTTGTCCCGGCAGCGCTGAAACGGTATGTGGAATAGCCGGTGCGGGCTTGTCGGATGGAAAGGTGATCGGTGATGCACTATTCTCATCGTCTATCGAGCGGGCGGCTGGCGCAGATCGTGGGCACATTCGTACTGATTCCCGCGCTGATTCTCGCCGTGGCAGGCTTTTGGATGTCGAGGACGGAACATCTTTTCGAGTCCAAGTATCAGCTCAAGGCCAGCCTGAGTAAATCCTACGGTCTTGAGCCGGGGGCGCCCGTCGTTGTCTCGGGGATTCGCATCGGCCGGGTCAAGCAGGTGGACCTCAACGATCGCGGGACGGTCGATCTGACCCTCCAGCTATTGACGCGGTATCAGGACATGGTGAAAGACAATTCCGACCTGCATATCACCAAGAGCGGGGTGGTGGTCGGGCAGACACAGGTTGATATCGGCATGGGCACCGCCAGCAGTCCGGTATTGGCCGAAGGGGCCATCATTCGTGCCGTTGAACCAAGGGACATCGAAGATCTGCTCAACGAGGTGGAACCGGTGTTGATGGCCGTGAAGCAAACGCTGCTGCGCGTCGAAACCATTACGCAGGATATGCAAGGCGGCCTGAAGGCCGGCGGCAAAGCGCTCGAACAGGTCGCACTGGCCACGCAAGAGCTGCCGGCGGTCGTTGCTTCGGTGCAGCGGACGATTGCGTCGGTCGAACAGACGGCCACTGCGCTCCCGGCCATGACCGGCTCCATCAAGCGCACGCTGAGCATCGTTGATCGGGTGACGGCCGATGTCCAGCAGACCACCGGCCGGCTGCCGGCTATTCTCGACAGTGCGCAATTGACGCTCACCAGCGTCAAGCGACTCTCTGATTCTGTGAGCGAAGTGAGTCAGGAACTGGGGCCCGTCATTCACACGGCTGAAACCACGCTGACCGACATGTCCATTCTGGTGCGCGGGGCCAAGCAGACGTTTCCTTTCAGCCGGTTTGCGCAGAACGCCGGGCCGGCGCCGAAGGAGCCACCGTCACCCTCCCGGGAAGGAGCCCGGAGTTTGAGAGGAGATCAGTTGCATCGATGAGAGCGACAATCCAGGCCTCAGTGGCGGGAGTCTGCGCCATGGTGTGGTGTCTGTGGGCGGGATGTGCGAGTCCTCCGCCGCCGGCTCCTCCCGCGCCACAACCAGGACCATTAGCCGCGCAAAGTGAATCTTTGAGGCGTCAGGGTGATCGTTTGATGATGCGAGGAGATCTGGCCCGCGCTGGTGAAGAGTACGAGGCGGCGCGTTGGATGGCGGAAAGCCTCGATGACACGAAGCGTCTCATCGGCGCCCTCAATGATGTCGGACGTGTCGCTCTCAGGCGCGGAGATGTTTCTCAGGCGGTTGAGTCTCACGTGCGAGCCGTGACCTTGGCGCAACAACTGGGAGAGCCCGATCTCTTGATGGACAGTCTGACCGCCTTGGCCACTGCGGAGCATCAAGCGGGAAACATACAGGATGCAGAGCGGCGGTATGAAGAAGCCTTGGAGCTCGCTCAGCAGAGAAACAGTCGATCAGTCGAAGCGACGCTCCGGAACAACCTTGGACTCGTACGGCAGGGTAAAGGGGAGATGGCGCAGGCCGCGCAATTGTTCCGTCAGGCCATGGCCTTGAATCAGGCGATGGGAAATCCGGAATCCGAAGCCAGTAATCATGTGAATCTCGGCATGCTGGCCGAAGCACGACATGACTATGAGGCGGCAGAACGGGAATATGGGCGAGCCCTCGAGTTGGATAAGGCGGCGGAACAACGGACGGACATCGCGGCTGATTTACTACGGCTGGGCCGGATTGCGGACCGGCGGGGGTTTCCCGATCAAGGGTTGGCCTATTCGGAGCGGGCGTATCGAAGCTATTTAGCACAAGAAGCATTTGACCAGGCGCGGTCGGCCTTGAGTCAGGCTGTGGCCTGCGCGAAGAAACTGGAACGAACCAGAGACATTGCGCGGTTGGAGAGAGAATTGAACCGGCTCACGTCGTTGCATCCTGCGCGGTAGCCGGTCCCGGTGATGGGCGGCCGGCCGCCTACTTGATGGCGACGGCTTTGACTTCTTTGTACGTCGTATGTCCCTGCAGGACCTTCTGGATGCCGTCCTGGACCAGGGTGGTCATTCCGTCTTCCATGCCGGCCTTCAGCATCTCATCGGTCTTCGCTTTGTTCTGGATCAACTTTTTCATTTTGTCGGTGCCCAGAAGCAACTCGTGGAGCGCCACGCGGCCTTTCAGTCCGGTACGATTACAGGTGTCGCACCCTTTGCCCCGATAGAGACGGAAGTTTGCGTCGAAGGGGATTTTGAGGGCGTCCCAATATTCAGGGCCGTATCCCAGGCGCAGTTCCTCGTATTCCTCCTTCGACGGCTGATACGCCTCCTTGCAGTCTTTGCAGATGCGCCGGGCCAACCGTTGAGCCAGTACGCCCAGCATGGCGTCGGCGAAACTGAACGAGTCGCAGCCCATGTCGAGCAAGCGGGTGATGGTTTCCACCGCGCTATTGGTGTGCAACGTGCTGAGCACCAAGTGACCGGTCAGCGAGGCTTCGATGCCGGTATCCGCCGTTTCTTTATCCCGCATTTCTCCGACCATGATGACGTCCGGATCGGCGCGGAGGAAGGCGCGCATGGCCGCCGCGAAGGTGAATCCGATCTTGGCATGCACCTGGACCTGGCGCAGGCCGTACTGCGTGATTTCGACCGGGTCTTCCGCCGTCCAGATCTTGATGTCCGGCGTGTTGATGTAGCCGAGCACCGAGTGCAGAGTGGTCGTCTTTCCGGAACCGGTGGGACCCACGCAGAGAATGATGCCGTAGGGTTTCTCGGCGATGCTTTTGATCTCGCGCAGATTACGTTCCGAAAAGCCCATCTTATCGACCGGCAGCGGTTCACTGGCGGCCAGGATACGCATGACCACGTCTTCGTTATAGCCGGCAGTCGGGATGGTGGCGACGCGCAACTCGATTTCCTTGTTCTCGCCGATTTTAAATTTGATCTTTCCGTCTTGCGGCTTGCGTCGCTCCGCGATATCGAGGCTGGCCATGATCTTCAGGCGTGACACGATGGCGCGGCGATAACTCGGCGGAATCTTCATGTACTCGAAGCAGTCGCCATCGACCCGAAACCGGACGAGCGTATCGCGCTTTTCCCCATAGGGTTCGATGTGAATGTCGGACGTGCCTTGCCGGAAGGCGTCGGCGATGATCTGATTGGCCAGCCGCACGATGGCATTGTCGTTTTCGTCGAGCCCCGCACTGGACGCGTCTTCCTGGGCTTCGAGCTGCGATTCGTTGACCAATTCGCCGAGAATGTCAGAGACATTCTCATTCATCTTGTTGCTGACGTCGGGGGTTCCGGTGGTGCTAGCCAGGAACAGAGCGATATCGCGGCGAAGGCTGACGGCAAAGCGAATGTTGAGCCCGGGGAATGTGCGCTTGATGTCCTGGACGCGGTCGAGGTCGCCGGGATCGTCCGTCAGAATTTCAATGGCGGCGCGATCCCGCTTGAGCGGCATCCAATGATTTTTTTTCAGGTAATCAACATTGAGGTTTTTGAGTAACTCGATGTCGACGATCGTGCGTTCGTTGTATTCGATATAGGGGCACTTGTGGAAATTGGCGAGCGATTTGCCGATCTCGGCTTTTGGAATCTTATATTTTTCGATGAGCTGCGATTCGATATCCGTCGTGCCTTTTTTGGCTTCGGCGAGGGCCACATCGAGATCGTGCTGAGAAATCTTTCCATTGGTCAGCAGGTAGTCAAACTTGGACGGCGGTTTTTTTGACGTCTTTCGAAGCGTGTAGAACGCGGTTCCCAACGATTTGGCGATTTCCGCGACACACTCTTCATCTTTGCGCGTGAACCGTCCGCCGCTTTTCTTGTTGAGGAGTTGAATCACCCCCATGAGATATTTGTTTTCGGCGACGACGGGGTAGGCGAGGACCTGTTTTGTTTTGAAGCCGGTGTTCTTGTCGTAGGTGGCATCGTGCGTGAGCGCCGGGTGAATCGCGCTGAGCTCCACGAGGCTGTAAGCATCGCCGACATTGACGGGGCGCAGGTATTTGGCGCAGAACCCCGCAAGGCTTTGTTCGGTGATCGGGGTGCGCACTTCCTGAACAGTGTCGAGATGGGGAATCTTGGAGAAGATTTCTTTCTTTTCCGAATCCACCACGAAGAGCGTGAGGTCATCTGCGTCGAAGCAGCCTAGAATTTCATGGCGCAGGTCCAGCAGGATTTGGTCTATGTCGGCGGCGGCGAGAATCCGGGCGCTGATCCGCTTGACCTGTTCGGCGTTCCCGGACTTGAGAGCGGCATCGCCTACACCAGGCAGCGGAGCTTTGGGCTGCATCAACGTGTCTCCAAACGGGCTGAACCGGGATTCGCGCGCAGGGTCGGAAACGCGATGTCGGCCTGGAAATCTTTGCCGTGAACGAGCTTCGGACGGTGCGTCTTCCGTGTGAGTCAGTGTATCGCAATGCGTAGTCAAGGCAAGCAAAACGCGTTTTCAAACCCGCGCTGGTGCTGGGGATCGTGTCGGCCCGCAGTAACTTGATGCAGCCTTGGTGATGGTGGCGAACGAGCGGAGCAGGAGGGGAGTTTAGGACGCGGCTTGCAGAAGCGCGGTCAGGGTCGGGATCACTTGATCCGGAGCGATTTTCCTGGTTTCGCCGGTGTGCCGCAGTTTGAGCTCGACCTGTCCCTGCGCCAACCCTTTTTCTCCGATGACCAGGTGGAACGGGGCGCCGATCAGGTCGGCATCGTTGAATTTGACGCCCGCCCGCTCGTCGCGGTCGTCCCACAGGACTTCGATGCCGGATTGTTCCATCGTTCGATACAGGGAGTCGGCTAGCCGGGTCACCGGTTCAGACTGACTCAGCGGCAACAGTGTGACGTGAAAGGGCGCGATCGGAATCGGCCACTTGATGCCCTTGGCGTCGTGATTCTGTTCGACCGATGCCGCAGAAACCCGGCTCACGCCGATTCCATAACAGCCCATGACGGCGAGCTGTTCCTGTCCCTGCGCATCTAAAAATGTGGCCTTCATCGCCTGGCTATACTTTGTCCCCAGCATGAAGACATGGCCGACTTCGATCCCCTTCGCCGTCCTCAGGATGCCGTCTTTGCGCGGGGAGACATCCCCGGCTTGTGCATTGCGGAGGTCGGCGAATTGGTCGACTGTGAAATCACGCGCCCAGTTGGCATCGATGAAGTGAGTGTCGGCCTGGTTGCCTCCGACGACAAAGTTCGCCATCGTCTTTACTGCCAAATCGGCCAGGATTCTAATCTGTTTCAAACCGACTGGGCCGGCAAAGCCGACGGGTGCGCCGGTCAACTTGGGAATCAGCTCCGGCGCGACGAGCTCGATATCGGTTGCACCGAGGAGCCGCTTGACCTTGATTTCGTTCACGTCATGATCGCCTCGAACCAGGATGGCGACAGCGTCCTTGCCCGTGCTGTAGAGCAGTGTTTTTACGAGTTGATCTGGCGCAATGTTCAGGAACGTGGTGACTTCCTCCACCGTCCGTCGCCCTGGAGTCGAGACGGCGGTCAGCGGTCGGGGAGCCGGCAATGGGGATTCCTCGGGCGGAAGCACCTCGGCGCGTTCAACGTTGGCGGCGTAGGCGCCGTTCTCGGCGTAGACAATCGTTTCCTCACCGGTTTCGGCCAGCACCATGAATTCGTGGGAGGAGCTTCCTCCGATCAATCCGGTGTCCGCCTCCACGGGACGGAACGTCAGTCCGCAGCGAGCGAAGATACGGTTGTAGGCATCGTACATTTTTTGATAACTCAGTCTGGCCCCGGCTTCGTCCCGATCGAAGCTGTACGCATCCTTCATGATGAACTCGCGGCCGCGCATCAACCCGAAGCGTGGACGGATCTCATCCCGGAATTTCGTCTGGATCTGATAGAAGTTCAACGGCATCTGCCGATAGGAGCGGACTTCCCGGCGGAAGAGATCGGTGATCACTTCCTCGTGTGTCGGCCCGAGGCAGAAATCGCGCTCATGCCGGTCTTTGAACCGGAGGAGCTCTTTGCCATAGAAATCCCACCGTCCGGTTTCACGCCACAGTTCGGCAGGAGAGGCGACAGGCATGAGCACTTCCTGCGCGCCGGCCCGATTCATTTCCTCGCGGACGATGCGTTCAATCTTCCGGAGCACGCGCAGTCCAAGCGGAAGATAGGTATAGATGCCGGCGGCGACTTTCCGGATCAGGCCCGCGCGCAGCATGAGGCGATGACTGACCGTTTCAGCTTCGCCCGGATCTTCCCGTAATGTTGGAATAAGAGTTTCGGAGACGCGCATGTGGGGCTATGGGGAAATCAACCGCTCGATGTCGTTCCAGAAAGCAAAAATCATGATGCCGACCAGCAGCACCAACCCCACCTGTTGTGCCAGTTCTCGCTGCCGATCTTCAAGTGGTTTTCGTCGAATGGCTTCAATAAAGAAGAATAACAAGTGGCCGCCGTCCAAAATAGGAATGGGCAGCAGGTTCAGGACCCCCAGGTTGATGCTCAGCATCGCCATGAGAAAGACCAGACTGGAGGTGCCCTGCTCGGCCGCATCTCCGGCAGTTTTTGCGATGGTGAGCGGGCCGCCGATATTCTTGCGGGAGATATCCCCGGTGATGATCTTGTAAATCCCGACCACCGTGAGTTCGGTCCAGCCCCAGGTTGCTTGCGCGCCTAACCAAGGCGCTTTGAGGGGGTCGTTGGTTTGCAGAATAGTTTGGTTCTGGGCGGAGATGCCGATTTTTCCGACCTCGGTCGGCTTTCCGTCGATCGTGGCCTTTTCACCCATCGGAGTCACGGAAACCGACTGTGCGGATCCGCCTCGTTGAACGTCGAACTGAAGCGCGTGATTCGGATTCTCACGCACCAGCGCCGTCATCTGCGACCACGTGAAGATGTCATGCCCGTCAATGCGGACGACACGGTCTCCGGCAGCAAGCCCTGCGGCCTGTGCGGGAGATCCCGGAATGACGGCCGTAATCACCGGCGCGCGTTCTTCGATCCCGAGTTGGAAGATCGTCGTCGCCTTGCCGTTGTCCTGGATGGTGGTCTTGCTGGGCGTAACGAGCACCGTTTTGATCTGCTCGCCGCGCGTGAGGTCCAACGTGAGTTGTTTCCCGTTGCTCTGGGAGATGTATTTCAACAGTTCCGCGTTGGTTGAGATTTCTTTGTCGTTCACCCGGATGACTCGATCGCCAGGCTTCAACCCTGCCAGATCGGCCGGTGATCCGGGGAGCACGGCTTCAATTTCAGGGATGATGTCCTTAAAGCTTGGCACGGGCAGGGTGTAGCCGAGCCCGATGTAGGCCGTATAGATCAGATAGGCGAGGATAAAATTGAAAATGGGCCCCGCTGCCACAATGAGTGTTTTGCCCCAGAGGGATTGATGAACAAAGGCCCGCTTTTTGTCTTCCGGCGTCAGGGTTTCGTGCTCGTCTTCGCCGAAGAGCTTCACATATCCGCCCAGGGGCACGACCGATAACAGATACTCCGTTTCCCCGATCTGGCGCCCGAAAATCTTTGGCCCGAACCCGAGCGAAAACTTCAGGACTTTCACCCCGACCCAGCGCGCCGCGAGAAAATGGCCCATTTCGTGAAAGGCGACGAGCACGCCCAGGACCACCAGGAACGGAAGGGCCCAGTGAGTCAGCATCGACACCACGTCAGGGGACCAGGCAAAGGTTGTTCCCACAACAACACTCCTTGGGTTCAGGGTATTACCGCGTCAAGGCATGCACGAGAGACTCGGCTTTTTCCCGAGCCCAGCGGTCAGCCTCCAGAGCATCATCCAGACCATCGATTGGTCGCGGCGTATGAGCGTCCATTGTACTCCGAATGATGTCCGGAATATCGAGAAAGCGGATGCCGTTATGGAGGAAAGCTTCCACGGCCACTTCATTGGCGGCGTTCATCGTGGCCGGCATGGTTCCGCTGATCCGCAACGCGTCGTAGCCGAGTTGTAAGCAAGGGAAGCGATCATGGTCCGGCTTGAAAAAGGTCAAGGTGCTCATTTCGCTCAAATCCAGAGACGGAAGATCCAATGGCATCCGTTCAGGATACCGCATGGCGTAGGAAATAGGGGTCCGCATATCGGGAAGGCCTAATTGTGCGATGACGGACCGGTCTCTGTATTCTACCAGAGAATGGATAATGCTCTCCCGATGCACCAGGACTTCGATCTGGGTTTCCGGAATATCGAAGAGCCAACGCGCTTCAATGACTTCCAGCCCTTTATTCATCAGCGTCGCCGAGTCGATGGTGATTTTTGAGCCCATCTTCCAGTTCGGGTGCTGCAAGGCTCGTTCAGGGCTGACATCCTGTAGCTGCTCGCGGGAGAAGCCCCAGAGCGGTCCCCCGGAGGCCGTGAGGATGATACGCTTGACGTCCTCGCGCCGATGCCCTTCAAGGGATTGAAAGATGGCGCTGTGTTCGCTATCGATCGGGAAAATGCGAACCTGATGTTTGTGGGCTTCCGCCTGCATCAATGCGCCGGCCATGACCATCGGTTCTTTATTCGCGAGCGCGATTTGTTTGCCGGCTTTAATCGCGGCCAGCGTCGGGAGCAACCCTGCGCCACCCACGATGGCAGAAATCACCAATTCAGCCTCCGGGGATTGCGCGACCTGGGCCACCCCTTCGTTGCCGGAGAGAATGTTCACCGGCAGGTCGGTGCAACGCAGGCGCAATTTCTCTGCGGCTGGTTCGCTGGCCAGGGCGGCGAATGCCGGACGGAAACGGCGGATTTGCGCTTCAAGCTTGTCGGCATTCGAGCCGGCGGTCAGGCCGATGACGCGAAACTCCTGGGGAAACCGATCCACGATATCGAGGGTGTTCGTGCCGATTGAGCCGGTCGAACCCAGAATGACGATGTTCTTCATGGCATGCTCCAGAGCAGGCGAACAATCACCGGTTACACATTATTGACGATCCCGACATAGTAGTAAAAGGCCGGTCCAGTGAACAAGAGGCTATCCAGCCGATCCAACATTCCTCCATGGCCTGGAATCAGGGCGCCGGAGTCTTTGAATCCCGTGCTGCGTTTCATGGCTGATTCCGCCAGGTCGCCGATGAGGCCGGCGAGGGTGAGGATCACGCCGAGCACCAGACAATCGACGAGTGAGATGCTGGGAAGGAACCAGGCGCGTGCCGCGATCGCTCCCAGGCAGGCCAGAAGAATGCCTCCCGCCAAGCCCTCATAGGTTTTTTTCGGGCTGACGACCGGCGCCAGCGGGTGCCGCCCCATGGCCTTTCCTGCGATATAGGCCCCGGTATCGGCCGCCCAGGTCACCAGGACGACGAAGAAAATCAGTAATGCTCCGTCGGGCAATGCTCGAATGAGCAGGAGGTGGCTGAGTGAGAGTCCGATATACAGGACGCCCATCACCAGCACCATGCCGTCCGTGAGCGAATCGCGCAATGGTTTGCCGGAGAGCAGCGGCATGCAGAGTGCGAGAAGGACGGTTCCCAACAATACTGTCCGATCTGCAATGAATGCTGGCCATTGAATGCTGCTCAGTAATACCCCGGTCGCGGCAACTCCCACCCAGCTCCACCAAGGCCAAGGTGCTTGAGCCAAGTGGAGCCGGTAGAACTCTGCTACCGCCAGCATACCGGAGAGGGCAACCAACCCGAAGAAGGCGATCGGCCCGAGGTCGTGCACCAGGATATAGAAGATCGGCAGAAAAACGACCGCGGCCATCACACGGCGAACGGTTTCCGACGAGGAACGTGGTCGAGCCTTGTCCACCGTGGGCGACATCGTCTCCTCGCACTGGCATGTTCCCGGTTTCACCACGCGGAGACTAGGAGGAGACGCTACTGAACACTCGGCCGAAGCGGCGCTCGCGCCGCTGGTATTCAATCAACGCGACCAAGGTTTCGCGCCGACGGAAATCCGGCCAGAGAGTCGGGGTGAAGTAGAGTTCCGTATAGGCCAGTTGCCATAACAGAAAATTGCTGATGCGGGTTTCGCCGCTCGTGCGGATCAACAGATCCGGGTCGGGGAGGTCGCGGGTATACAAGGCCTGCTGCATGGCGCGTTCATCGACTTGATCCAGAGATAGACGCCCCTCCTGCACCGCCCGCGCGAGCTCTCTCGCCGCATCAACCAGTTCGGCGCGGCCGCCGTAGCTGAGGGCGACGTTGAGGATCAGCTTGTCCAGATGCGCAGTTTCCTGTTCGGTTGTGCGCACCCAGCGTAGCGCCGATGGCGGTAGTGAGGTGACCCGACCGATGGTCTGGAAGCGCACGCCCTTTTCGACCAGGCTGGACCGTTCGGTCGAAAGATAATGCTCCAGCAGTCCCATCAATGCGGTAATTTCCTGGGCCGGCCGATTCCAATTTTCCTGCGAAAACGCATAGATGGTGAGCACCTTGATCCCGAGGTCGAGCGACAGCGAAATCAATTCCCGGACGGACTTAATGCCCTCCTGGTGCCCGGCAATACGAGGCAGTCCGCGCAATTCGGCCCATCGGCCGTTGCCGTCCATAATGACGGCCAGGTGTTTCGGCAGCAGGTCCGGGTCGAGTTGCGAGAGCAGATCGGAGTCGGGAGCAGGCTCGATGTCGCGGGATCGAGAATCGTTCATGGAACGGCGTGGGCACCTTTTCTTGTACGACGTGAATCCTCAAAAACCTAACGCGAGTCTAGCGGTGGGGTATGGGAATGTCAAACAATATTTCCCAATTTCGCTGTATTTGCAGGTGGTTCGAGTGTCTGTGCATTGCGCCTCCGGAAAAGAGTGCGTTATACTCACGCACCGCACGAGAGGAGTGATCCATGTCTAAGGACGAGTCCGGCGCGCTTGCGCGTTTCGGGGTTACCGATCGAGACATCGAGCAAGCGCTGGGACGGGTGAAGGTTTCCGCCGTCGACTACGCCGATCTCTATTTCGAATATTGCCAGTCAGAATCGGTCTCCATGGAAGAGGGGATCGTCAAGCGGGCGACAAAAAGTGTCGGGCAGGGCGTGGGGGTTCGGGCGACCGCCGGGGAAAAGACCGGATTTGCCTATTCCGACGAACTGACCTCCAAAGATTTGAACATCGCTGCCGATACGGCACGGTATATCGCCAATTCGGTGCAAGGCACGGTGCCGGTTTCCGTCACCCAACGGCCGGCTCTTGCCCGGGATCTGTACCCTCATGACCGCGCCACGATCGAAGTGGCCACCCGCGAGCGGGTGACCCTCTTAAATGCCATCGATGCGGAAGCCAGGCGCTATGATCCCCGGATCAAGAACGTCATGGCGGCCTACAATACCGAATATAAAGTCATGTTGGTCGCGACCTCCGACGGGCTTATGGTTGGAGATATCCAGCCCTTGTCCAGGCTGCAGGTGACCTGTATCGCGGAAGAAAACGGCAACCGGCAGGTTGGAACATTCGGCGGCGGCGGCCGGATTGGCTTGGAATATTTTCAGAACGATCAGCGGTATCTGCACTTCGCGCGAGAAGCGGCGCGGGAAGCCATCTTGAATCTGAGCGCCGTTGATGCACCGGCCGGGGTCATGCCGGTTGTGCTCGGCGGCGGCTGGCCGGGGATTTTACTGCACGAAGCCATCGGCCATGGGCTCGAAGCGGATTTTAATCGCAAGAAGACCTCTGCGTTTTCGAACTTACTGGGGAAAAAAGTGGCATCCGACGTCTGCACCATTGTCGATGACGGCACGCTTCCATTCCGGCGCGGTTCGTTGAATGTGGATGATGAAGGGACCCCGACCAGCCGTACGGTCCTGATAGAAAAAGGGATTTTACGCGGCTATATCACCGACAAATTAAATGCCCGCCTGATGGGCATTCCAGTGACCGGCAATGGGCGGCGCGAAAGTTATCAGAGTGTGGTGTTGCCGCGAATGACCAACACCTTCATGCTGGCCGGTGAATCCGATCCGCAGGACATCATCAAGTCGGTGAAAAAGGGCCTGTACGCCGTGTCGTTCGGCGGCGGGCAGGTCGATATCACCAACGGCAAATTCGTGTTTTCCGCCAGCGAGGCCTACCTTATTGAGGACGGGAAGATCACGAGACCCGTGAAGGGGGCCACGTTGATCGGCAGTGGCCCGGACATTTTGAAGCAGGTCTCCATGGTGGGCCATGATTTGAAGCTTGACGAAGGCATCGGCACGTGCGGAAAAGAAGGGCAGTCGGTTCCGGTCGGCGTCGGACTGCCCACCATACGCATCGATGAAATCACCGTCGGCGGGACGAAAGCATAACCATGACACGTATGATCGGCGAGCAAGACTATACGAATATCGCGCAGGATCTGCTGACGCGGGCTTCGAAGCAGGGCGCGACGGCAGCGGATGTCATGGTGGCCGACGGCGAAACCCTCTCGGTACAGGTCAGAATGGGGGCCGTCGATCGATTGACGAAGGCGCGTGAAAAGCGCTTGGGATTGCGGGTCTTCTTCGGTCAGCGATCGGCTAGCGCGTCCACGTCCGATTTTTCCCGCGGTTCATTGGAACGGTTCGTTGAAGAAACCTGTGCGCTGGCGCAAGCGGTGGTCGAAGATCCTGTCTCCGGTCTTCCTGAACCGGGTCAATTGGCGACCGAGTTTCCAGAGTTGCACATCCACGACAGCACGACATTGCAGACGGATGAGCAGATTGCGCTCGCGCTCCGTGCTGAACATGCTGCATTTGCGGCCGATTCCCGCATTACGAACTCTGAAGGGGGCGAATGCGACTCCTCGTCCGGCCGCATCGTCTTGGCCAACAGCCATGGATTTCACGGGCAGTACGCCAACAGCTCTTTCTCCCTGTCGGTTTCGCCGATCGCGTCGGATGCGGCCGGCATGCAGCGAGATTATTGGTATGGCGTGAATCGAGCGTTCGCGAAGTTGGAGAGTCCGGAAGCCATTGGGCAGGAGGCTACGAGGCGGACGGTCCGGAAATTGGGCGCGCGTAAGGCGGCCACGGGTCGGGTACCGGTGATCTTTGATCCCGAAGTGGCGGGTAGCCTGCTCAGCCATCTCTGCAGTGCGCTTTCGGGTTATGCCCTGTACAAGGGGGCTTCCTTTCTGATCGGACAATTGGGCCAGCAGATCGCGCCGGACTTTGTGACCATTTACGACGATGGGCGGATGCCCGGGGGGCTCGGCACCCGCCCGTTTGACGGTGAGGGGTTGCCCACAAGGAAACAAGCCGTGGTAGAACGCGGGCGGTTGACCAGTTATTTGCTGGATACGTACTCGGGCAAAAAATTGGGCTTGCCTTCGACCGGGAATGCGGCGCGCAGCATCGGCGAAAGTCCTTCTGCGGGGCCGACGAATTTTTATATGGTGCCGGGCATGACCAGGGCGGAAGACATTCTGACGTCGGTGAAGCAAGGCTTGTATGTCACGGATTTGATCGGCTTCGGCATCAATATGGTGACCGGGGATTATTCCCGCGGGGCAAGCGGGTTCTGGATCGAAAACGGCGAGTTGGCCTATCCGGTCGAGGAGATCACAATCGCGAGCAATCTCAAGCAGATGTACTCGACCATTGAGACCATTGGGTCGGATCTCGTATTCCGCGGACGCATTGCCAGCCCGACGGTGAAGATTGCCGAAATGATGGTGGCGGGGAATTAGACATAAAGGGGAGGAGTGATGCGACGATTGATGGTCTCAATGCTCGGCGCTCTACTGACGATCCCAACGGTTGGCATGGCGGCGGAGTTTCAGGTGACCAGTCCGACGATCAACGATCATGGCACGATCGGCAATGAACATGTGTTCAACGGGTTTGGCTGCGCAGGCCGCAACGTCTCGCCTGCGCTCCAATGGGCCCATGCCCCGAAGGACACGAAAAGTTTTGCCGTGACGGTCTACGATCCCGATGCTCCCACCGGGAGCGGTTGGTGGCATTGGCTCGTCTTCAATATTCCACCGGGGACCACCGGTTTACCGGCTGGCGCGGGAAACCCGGATAGCGCGGGTGCTCCGGCGGGCAGCATACAGAGCACGACCGATTTCGGACAGCCGGGTTTCGGGGGGCCATGCCCTCCGCCGGGAGATAAGCCGCATCGGTATATCTTTACCGTGTTTGCATTGAAGATAGACCAGTTGCCGCTCAAGAAGGAGGCGTCCGGAGCGATGGTCGGGTATTACCTCAATCAGAATGCCATTGAAAAAGCATCGTTCACCGGACTGTATGGGCGGTAGGCTGGCAATTATCAGAACAGAGTAAGGAACACACCATGGCTCTTGATGCCGAACAGGGAAAAACCATGCTGCAGTTGATCACGTCGCGATACGAGGATCGACATTGGCGCAAAAAAATCGAGAAGACGCTCAGTTTGCCGCAGAGCGGAGTGGGAGACGAACGTCAGCAGCAGATATTCCTGTATCTGAAGCTAAATCTGAAGGCATACAAGTCCAGACGGGCGGACCCCGATGATTGGATTTTAGGGGGATACGCCACGAAGGAAGTCATCGATCGGGCGAAGTTCCAGCCGCATCTGGTCGGGCAGGGAATGACGTCGGAGGACGTTGCGTTTCTCGGCGTCGATCCCGGCCCAGAAATCGATGAAGCCTGGTGGGAAGACATGTTGGTCGCCTGGTTTGGCGCTCCGGAAGAAGAGGAAGCGGGTGAGCCGACGGAGGAGGAATCTCCGTCCGAAACTGCTGCCGAAAACCATCCTGCCCGTACGTGAACGATCTGCGCCGTCCGGCTGCCTCGCCTGTTGGCGAGGCGGCCGGGTCCGGCGGCTCTGTTAGGATCCGAACAAATCCATTTGCTGTGCGACTGAAGGCGGACGTTCGATGTCGAGCGTGCGTGGAGAGCCGGAACCCTCTCCTTCCTTCGCCGCGGCCGCTTGACTGTGCCGATCCAGAAAATCCTTGAGCTTCTGAAAATCTTCCCGCAAGAGCTGCAACATGCTGCCCTGGTGCAGGGCCGCAGCGGGATGGAGCAGAGGAAAGAGCACAAAGTCCTTCAGGTAAAAGGCCTGCCCGCGTACGCGCGTAATGCCCACCTTCCGTTCCAAAAGCGTTTGCGTAGCCCAATTTCCGAGCGAGCAGACTAGCTTCGGTCGAATCAAGGCAATCTGTTTCAGCAGAAACGGTTTGCAGGTGTCGACTTCCGTCGGTTCGGGATCGCGATTATTCGGCGGACGGCACTTGATGACGTTGGCAATGTAGATATCCGACCGGGACAGTCCAACCGACTGCAAGAGGTCGTTGAGCAATTGCCCCGCCGCACCGACGAACGGCTCCCCCTTCTGGTCCTCGTGAAAGCCCGGTGCTTCACCCACAAACATGACGGACGCCTGCGGATTGCCGACGCCGAATACCACCTGACGCCGGCCTAATTTGGCGAGCGGGCATCGTTGGCAGTCGTGAAGTGAATCGGCTAGCCCCTGCAGTTCGATGTGCGGTGAAGACATGGACAGGATCTCTCGCGTGGAGCGCCAAATCTTAGTCGCGCCATCAGGGCTTGTCAACGCTGCGTGGCGCGCTGGAGGGCAGGTGTTCAAGTCGTTAGGAAGGTCGGGTAGCGATCGCTTCGGCGCAACGTTGGCCACTCAGAATGGCCGACTCCAGATTGGCCGGCCAGCCCGTGTCCGTCCAGGCTCCGGCGACCAAAAAATTGCTGAACGGGCTGGTCGGGATCGGTCGATACTGATGCGCGCCCGGTTTGCTCGCCAGCATGGCGGAGGCGAGGCGAATCACGTCGAAGTCGAGAATGCGTGGAGAGGAAGTCGTCGGGAACGCAGCCGCCATGTCTTCCACTGCCAGGCGAACGAGTTCCTCCTTCGACTGGGGTAACAGGCTCGGCTCGCCGACTACCTGAGCCCAGACGACGGACGTCTGCTCGTGTCGTTCTTTCTCGGGATGCCGAATCATCCAGTGAAATGTTTTCCCTTCAAGGAGGATGAGCTGCGTCTGTCGAGCAGGCTGATCGAGGTGCAGGCGAACCACCACGAGCGGGGATTCGCTCAGGCGGCTGAGTTGCTGGAAATAGGCATAGTGGGTCACAACCCGCTCCGGAAGAAGCGGTGTCAGCCGCTGGGGCGGAAGTGCGGAGAGGTACCAGTCGGCGGTGAGCCTGGTGCGATCCGCCAATTCAACGTCTGTGACGCGGTTGTGAGAGAAACGGAGCTGGGTCACCGTGGCGTTCAGTTTCACTTGAACGCCGAGCCGGTCGAGTTCTGTCGTCAGCGGCGCGAGCAGAAATGTATCCAGGCCGTGGGGCGGCACGATCAGCCTCGTCGCCCGGGCCCCGGTCAAAAAGCAGCGGCGTAAGGTGCGCATAAACAGGCCGGCGGAAATTTCCGGGAGCGCGGCTCCCAATAACAGTCTGGCAAGGCTGTTCCAGACACCGTGCCGCGCCGTCTCCGACTGGCCGATGCTGGCGAGCCATTCGTCGGCCACACGCGAGTCGAGATCATTCGGCAAAGGAGGATCCTGCTCCCATGTTCGTTCCAGGAACGAGAGCAGGTGCCAGCGGTCGCGCATGGACAGGCCCTGGAACAGCGTGGTCCCCAGGAGCGTATTCAGCGGAGAAGGGAGAGGGAGATGCAGGAATTGGATGCGGGCGCCGCTGGATTGGAGAAATTCCAGCGGGGTATGCCGGAGCGATCCGGTCACGGCCTCCCGGCCCAGCGTCTTGATCAAGGACCAGGTGGCTTCATGTGCCTCGAGGAGCACAGGCGGCGGCGCGTGCCACATGCGGCCCCCCAGATGGTCGGCCTGCTCGATCACGGTGACGGAGTGCCCCTTGGCGGCGAGGGACAAGGCCGCGGTGAGGCCGGCGATTCCGCCGCCGAGGATGAGCGCCGATTGGCTCATGGAGCGGACGAGGGAAGGCGGGAACGCAGCCAGACTCCGGCTGCCACCGCCAGGCGGTGGCTGGGCGCGAGGGTCACGCGATCTCCCAGCACGCGATAGCCGGACTGCTCGATGCGTTGCAAGATCCGGCTATAGACGCCGCGCATGATTTCGGCCACGGTCAACGCCCGGCGTTCTTCGCGCGGCAGCGACTCGAGCGCGCGCGCGGCTTTGGCGTAAAACTCTTTCGCGCGGCCGACTTCATACGCCATGAGTTCCGTAAACTCAGGCTTATACCGGCGGTGCAGGAGATCTTCTTCCCGGTAACCGAAGCGGGTAAAATCTTCCTGCGGCAGATAGACGCGTCCACATTCCGCATCGTTGCCGAGGTCGCGCAGAATATTGGTCAGTTGAAAGGCCATGCCGAGGTTGACGGCGTAATCCTGCGCGCGCGGCGACGTGGTGCCAAACACGTGGAGGCAGATCAAGCCGACGACTGACGCCACGCGATAACAATAGAGCGAGAGTTGGTCGAAGGTGGCGTACCGGGTGGTCGTCAGGTCCATCTCGACGCCTTTGATCAATTCTTCGAAGTAGGCGTGTGGAATGGACAACTCGCGCACGTGCCGGGCGAGGCTGATGGTCACCGGCAAGGTCGGCGTCCCCTCATAAGCCGCAGTCAGCTCGCGGCGCCAGCGTGCTAGCTCCTCTTGCGGATGGCTGCCGGGAGGCGGCTCATCGACGGCATTATCCACTTCCTTGCAGAAGGCGTAGACGGTATACATCGCGTCGCGACGGGCCTTCGGCAGGAAGAGAAAGGAATAATAAAAATTGCTCCCGCTTTTTTTGGTGAGGGTCGTGCAATAGGTTTGCGCTTCAGCGGGCGTCATCATCGTGTCATCGGTGTCGGAATGTCATCGAAGGTGAGTTGTTCGACGGCTGGGGGAAGACCATGGTTGAAGCAGGCCGGATGAAAGACCGCCGCCAGCTGTTCAACGCCATCGATGAGTCTTGGTCCGGGACGGCTGAAGTAGGAGAGCGCATCGACCAGATACACCGCACCTCGCCGGACGGCCGGAAGGTCTTTCCACGCCGGGTGATTCGTGAGTGAAGCGAGTTCTGTTCGTGTGCGGGAAACCGTAAATCCGCAGGGCATCAGAACGATCACGTCGGGAGCGGAAGCTGCCAGCGTATCCCAGTCGATTCGATGAGATGCGGCGCCGGCTTGTGCCAGGGCATCGATGCCTCCTGCAGCCGCCACCATGTCGGGGACCCAATGACCGGCCGTGTAGAAGGGGGAAAGCCATTCCAGGCAGGCCACTCTGGGGCGCGGCGATTCAGTCTGCACGCGCGTTCGCACCGCCTCGAGCCTGCTGCGAAGTCGGGCAGCGAGCCGGTTTGCGGCTGCTTCCCGCTCCAAGGCGGCGCCAAGCGTCGCAATGTCGTGAAGGATATCGTCCAGCCGCCGCGGATTGAGGGTCACCATGCGCGGCGGCGAGGCCAGCTTGTGCAAGATTACGGTAAGCTGCGACGGCGTGATCGCACAGACATCGCACAAGTCTTGAGTGATGACCAGTTCTGGCTTGGCCGCCAGGAGCCGCGACTCGTCCAACTCATACAAGGCCTCGCCGGCGGAGAGCAGCGCGCCGACTTGCGCGTCTATTTGAGCGCTGGACAGGGACTGGCTTTCGATTCGAGCGCGGACCATAACAGGGATGTTGGGCAGCTCCGGAGGGAAATCACATTCGTGACTGATGCCGACCAACTGGTCTGCGAGCCCGAGGGCTGCAACGACTTCCGTCGCTCCGGGCACCAGCGAACAGATGTTCATGCGCGGCCTTGAACCGGTCCCCAGAGGCGTGTCCGGAGATCGGAGATGCTGGTGTCTGCCAGTGAGTGCGTGATGGCGTCGGCCTCGCCGAGATCCTGCACCGTGTGGGTGTTGGCGACCGCCAGGACTTTCATGCCGGCCGCCCGCGCCGCCCTGATCCCGGGCAGGGAATCTTCAATGACGAGGCAGTCGTCCGAGGTTAATGACGGTTGCGCCGGTTGCCGATTCAGTGCGGCCATGGCGTGAAGAAACGGTTCCGGCGCGGGTTTGCCCCGGGTCACGTCCTCCGCGCTGGTGATATGGAGAAAGGCTTTCCGGAGCCCGGCTTCTTCAAGAATCAATTCGATTTCGTTCCGCAGCGCGCCTGAGGCAATGGCCAGCGGATACCGGGCGGCGGCATCATGCACCAGCTCGCGCACGCCCGGAAAAATAGCCAGATGTTCCTTGACGGCGGACAGGTAGGCCTGAGCCTTGCGGTCCATTAATTCGCCAAGGAGCGTCGGCGACGCCTGCCGCCGGTGTGACTGCAATGCCGCCAGGAAGCAGCCGCGATCGTCAAAGCCGAGGTAATCGGTGTAGTACTCGGTTTCTGTCAGGGAAATATCAATGCCGGCCAGAACCTGTCGAAGGGCGGCGAAATGCAGCGGCTCCGTATCGGCGATGACTCCGTCGAAATCAAAAATGATGGCGCGCAATTCGCTCATAGTGTCCGGGCATATCCTCATGCGGAGATCGTCTGAAACCGGGTTGCCGGTTCTGCGGGCGCGGCATTATAGCAAGGGCGGCCGGGCAAAAAAAGACGACGGCCCGTTCCGGGGGGAAACGGGCCGCCGTCGCGACGCGAGTGGCAGAGAGAGGCTTAGCGTTTCAGCCTGAGGCTGCGTTCAGGAATCCACCCTTTTCGTCCGTCCTGGGTTCGCACGGCATACACCCAGCCGGTTGTCTGATGCTCGCCATCCAGGATGGTGAGGACAGTGTTGGCTGGGACGGTCGTGCTGGTTGTGGTGCCGGCTGAATCAAGGAACAGGGGCATGGGGGACTTGGGCCGGTTGGGATTGGCGATGACCATCACCCGCTGGCCCTCTGCATACAACGGAGCGGCGACTCTCACTGGCGAGGGCGCCGGTTTACCCGCCGGAGCGGGAGCGGGCACCGCGGCAGCCGGCATCGGAGCAGGCGTTTCCATTGCCGCAGGCGGCGCGCTATCGACCACCGCAGGGGGAGCCGCCGGCGCCGGTGTGGGCACCGGGTCCGCGGCCGGTTTCGGGGCGGGAGCAGGCGGTCGCTGAGCCACCGGTTGGCTGGTTTCCGTCACGCCGTCCAGATACGGCTGGATCAATTGCATAGCCGCGTCTGGATCCATGGCCACATAGCCGATGCCTCCCACCAGCAAGAACAGAAGTATCCAGATGAGCGGACCTTTGTTCGATCGCTTGGGCGCATTCATCGGAGGGGTCGGAGGCGGCACGGGTTGATCCAAGTCTTCATCGGTGAATTCCAAATCAGGTTCGGGCTGGCTTGCCATCGGAGGACCTCCTCATTCGGAATCATAACAAGAATCGGTCTAATCGTAGGTACTTATCACCCGTTTCCCAGCCTGTCAATTGTGTTTGAAAAAACGACGGCAGGACGTCATCCCTTTCCCTGTGCATCATATGCGGGATCTCCGGAGAGCGACGAGTACGATGTGCAGGCGAGCCGGCGACGGTTCCCGAGGCACGTCCGCCAGGCCGCCGCGTAGAGGCACAAGGGCTTGCAAGTTCGAACATCCCCGTTGCAGAATCGCGCTCCACCCGTGCGCGGAGGCAGATGCGATCTTATCGGGAAGAGCTCTGGTTTGAGACGGCCACCAGGCGCGCCTATCTGAATATCACGGCACAGGTTGAGGCCGCCGTGCGGAAGAGCGGCGTGCGCGAAGGTCTGGTGCTGGTGAATGCCATGCATATCACCGCCAGCGTCTATGTCAACGACGACGAGGCGGGATTGTTGCACGATTATGACACCTTCCTGGAACGGCTCGCGCCGCACGAGGCGACCTATCGTCACAACAACACGGGTGAGGACAACGGCGATGCGCACATCAAACGACAGCTGATGGGGCGGGAAGTGGTGGTCGCGATCACGGACGGGAAACTGGACTTCGGTCCCTGGGAACAAATTTTTTACGGTGAGTTTGACGGGCGGCGGCGCAAGCGCGTACTAGTGAAGGTGATCGGAGAATGACGGCCCGACCCTCATCGGGTCGCGATGCTCCCTCCGAGCGATGAAGAACCGCATTCGCGCTTGCCACGTTCTGGAAAGTTTGGCAACATGGACAACAGGATGAACGACGACCTCGCAACGCAAACTCGCATCGACCTGGGAGGCCAGCTATGTTGAGTTGGTCACGACCGGACCCGCTGACGCGAGATTTGATCCACCTCATCAACGCCCGGCGCCATGATCACGGCGATACCGACGCCGCGATCGATACCCTGCAAGCATTCATCGAGCAGGGGCGGGAGCAGGATCTCCTGACCGTGCTGGCCGCGCTCGACGAGGAGATGGCCGAATGGATGTTCGATCTGGTCGCGGAGGCGTCCTGCGCCGTGATCATGGACGGACCCGATGAGGATAAAACCGCCTATGCATTGATGGCGGCCCTGGAGTTGCCGCTTCAGGCCAACCTGGGACAACCGCTCGGGTTGAAGATCGACCCCGTGGCGACGGCCGATCTGCTCCATCGGCATCTCCAGATTCCGGCCGGCGTGGTGGTGCGTGTCGAGCCCCGCCTGCTGACCGACGCGACGCTCGAAGGATTGACGCTGCAAACGTTGAACGAGCATCTCGCGAGTATTGCCGATTCCCAACGCACCCAGGCCATTGCCTCGCGGCTCTATCCCCCGGTTGAAAACACGGCGTTCCTCTTTTTCCAGCTGATCGGGATGCCTGATCCGGGGTTGCCCGATTCGTTGGAAGAACCGGAACGGCGCGCTTTGCTCGAAGGCCTCGTGGCGCAATGTGCCGAGCTGGCGCTGGCCCCGGACACCCTGGAGGTGCCGGTCTACGCGTCGTATGCGCTGTTCGATGCCCAGAATGCCGTGCGGCTGCACCGGCTGGCTGACGAAACCGCTGCCGTCTGGCGTGACCTCGATCCGATGGTGCGGGCCCGCACCATCGTTCACCTGCACACGCAATGCGGGAACGGGGTGTATATGCCGGTCTGGACCGATCTCTTCGATCCCGAGTTGCCGGAGGACCACGGTCCGGTATGGACCTCGCCCGACGTCTGGGTCTTTACGGCCGACCTTCCGATCGAGTGGCCGGGGGAAATGCTGACGAATCGTCTGCTTGCCGAGGGCTGCACCCGCTTTGAGAATCACATCGTCGAAGCGCCGGAGAACTGACCCCCGCTGGAGCGGGACGACTGTTCGCAGCGCCGTCTCCATCTCGGGCAGACGGTAAGAGGGCCGCTCCACGCCGCAGCGTTCTGCTGACGGATCGGGTTCGGACACTCTCATAGAGGAGTTGCTTGGCTGGCCCATCGCGAATCGGCGCTGTCGTGTTGGTGACCCTCCTCAGTTGTCTGGTCCTGGGCGGTGTCTGGGGACTCGTCATTTTTATCCTGCCGCAAAGCGAGGCTCTGCCGGAGGCCATGCCGGTCTCGAATCCCTCGCCTCCGGTTTCCTCTCCTTCGACCACGTCTCTTCCTGTCCGGACTGTCATTGACGGGTCTCCTCAGCCGGGAACTGGGCCGGTGGAGCCGCCAGTCGTTCAGCCCCAACCCTCAGCTCCACCCGCCGCCGAGGTTGTACGGGCGCCGATCGGGCGAGAGGTCAAATGCGATCTCGAAATGGATGCGCTCTGTCCCGAAGAGGAGGGGGACCGGCGTGCGTGTTTGCAACGGAAGGCGGCTCAGCTCTCGCTGCCGTGCCGGCCGATGCTGCGCGACAAGCTGGCGCGCATGAAGGAGAACTGGCAGCACCTTCGGATGGCGTGCGAAGCGGACCGGCGGCAGTTTTGTCGCGAGGCGACGTCAGAGGGCGGGGAGATCCTGCTTCAATGCCTGGAGTCGCATGCGCAGGAAGTGTCCGATCAATGTTTTCAATTCCTCCCCAAGCGCGGTCGTCTGCTCAATTAGTCAGGCGGCGTGGCTCCGTTCGTCGCGCAGCACAAAGCGCATCGTAATCCCCGCGACTTCCACCACATCTCCATGGCGAAGCGCATGTTCCCGCTGAATTAGCCGGCCATTGACCAGAATCCGTTTCCCGCTTTCCGTCTGGCTGACCACATACGCCTCTCCCCGGCGACTGATCACGGCGGCGGTTTTCGGGGCAAACCAGCCCGTGAGGGTGATCACGGCATCATCCTGCGCGCCGATCAGTGAGACATGTCTGGTCAGGGGGTAGTGAGACTGCCCGGTCTTGCCCGAGAGAATTTCCACGATACCCACCTTGCAGGCGGGGGCCGGAGGTTCGCTTCCAGCCGGGGATGGCACGACGATCGTCTCATCGGCTACGAGCCTTTCGCCGGCGATCGCCTGTTCCGTTGCGGTTCCCTGCTTGTCACGAAACATCAACCGGTGGGCGCCAAGCCGAATGCCGTCCGCATCCTGAAGCTGCCGTCGGTCGATGGGCTGTTCGTTCACGAAACTCCCGTTGGTGCTCTTGAGGTCTTCGAGAAACAGTACGTCCTGAATGTTGACGATGCGGGCATGGTGGGCGGAGACCGCCGGATCTTCCAGGCAGAGGTCGTTGTCATGCGTTCGCCCGATCGTGAAGGGCGTGCGGGTAATCTCGCATTCTCTCGTGCCGCCATGGGGCGCCCTCACGAGGAGTAGGGGTGGTGCCTGGTGCTGCCGGGACATGGAGGCTCCTTCACAGACTGTTTATGCAGGGGGCGAGAGCAACTGCGCGTAGATGCGATTCCAGAAGCCTGTGTGCCGCTGCGTCACCAGCGCCACGATGACGGTGGCATTGTCGCTGCCGCCGGCGGCATTCGAGAGAGCGATAAGACGGTTTGCGATGACCTGCGGGTCGGTCGATTCCTGGGTGACGCGCAGGAGGACCTCGGCGGACACTCCGGCGGTTAATCCATCCGAACAGAGCAGCAGGATATCGCCGGTCAATACCGGAAGTTCTCCCAATTCGACGTCCACCAGGGGATGCACGCCGACCGCGCGGGTGAGCACATGCCGGTGTGCGGCGCGCGCTGAATCCGCGGCGGCCAGAAGCCCGGACTGTACCTGTTCTTGAACCAGCGAATGATCCACGGTCAACAACCGCACTGCGCCGTCGCGAATCACATAGAGCCGGCTGTCGCCGACGTGGGCGATCGACAGCGTTGCCCCGGCGAGCCGGGCTGCGACCACCGTGGTCCCCATACCGGCGTATTCCGCGCGGCGTGCCGCTTCCTGATGCACCCGGTGATTGGCGAGCCGCACCGCGCTCGCCAGCCGATTGGTGGCGGGTGAGAACTCTGGTCGGGACAGCCCGATCAGCGGCAGGGACGGGTCCGCCTCCGCTTCCGCCAAGTGGCGGGGAATAATCTCAACCGTGCGGCTGCTGGCAATTTCGCCAGCCCGGTGGCCGCCCATGCCGTCGCATACGAGAAACAGCCCGGCGGCCGGATCGGCATGGTACCGGTCTTCGTTGAGGCGGCGGACCAGGCCGACATCCGAGGCTGCTCCATGTGTGACGTGCCAGCTGTGCATAGGCGGGGTTATCTCGGCATCACCTGGAAGACGTCGCGGAGGTCTTGCGCCATGTCGCCGGCGTACCGGTAGCGGTTCTGAATCTCTTTCTGCAGCGCCCGGTCCAGAATACTTTGGACGCGCGTCGGCAGGTCGCGGCGGTATTTCATCAACGGAGCGTGCGGGGCCTTGGCGATGCGCATGACCAGCGCCGGCATGTTCTCGGCGTCGAATGGCCGTTCCCCGCTCAAGAGTTCGAAGAGCACGACACCCAGGGAAAAGACATCGGACCGGCCGTCCACATCTTTCCCGGTGGCCTGTTCCGGCGACATGTACCGCGGCGTCCCGACAATCATGCTGCTTTGCGTTTTCGAAGCGCTGGCCATCTTGGCGATGCCGAAGTCCATGACTTTCACCAGGCGTTGCTTGAGGATCATGATATTCGGCGGTTTGACGTCACGGTGAATGACACCCTGACTGTGAGCATAGTCCAGCGCGTCGGCGACGGTTGCGACAATCTGCAGGGCCTGCTTGGCTGGCACCAGCGTCGTTTTCTGGCAGTAACAGTTGAGGAGCACCCCCTCGAGATACTCCATGGCGATGTAGGCCAGGCCGTCCTGCTCGCCGGCGTCGTAGACCGTGATGATATTCGGATGGGAGAGACGTCCGGTCGATTCGGCTTCACGAAAGAACCGATCCCGGAATTCTTTCAGTTCGTCGTCCTTGTCGATGTCGTCCAGCCGCATGGTTTTGATGGCGACAAAACGTTGGATCGTCGGATCCTTCCCCAGGTAGACCACGCCCATGGCGCCACGGCCCAGTTCCTTGAGCACCTGATATCGGCCCAACGTGGCGGGCACGCCGCTTCCATTGCGCAGGGCGACGCTGGCACCGGGGCGGGTTGGGGCGGGTGAGACGGCTTCATCGGCTGCGCCTACATCGCCGGCCTTGCCGTTTTGCGCCCGGTCTTCGACGGCTGGCCGGCGGCGGGGGCGTCCGGCAAACATTCTGGTCAGGGCGTCGACATGCCGGACCCAGGCAAACGTGAGCCATGTGGCCGAGCCGATCAGGCCGCCTGTGATCAACCAATTGTAGAGCGGCTGTCGGGGCGGGCCGAGTACGGAAATGCCGTGCGCTTCATAGGCCTGGCCCGCCGCGATGACGATCAGAAACAATGCCGATGGGAACAGGATGGCGCGAAGAAATGTTTGGCCCTTGCCGTTGTCTTTGAGATCGTGTCTGGCGCGCGAGGCCGCGCCCCAGATCATGAGCAGGCAAATACCGTCGGCGATCAACCGTACGGCTTGCGCGGCATTCATGCCCAAGGGCCGGATGAAGGTGTGGGTAAACAGCGGGAGGGTCGCGAGAAAGGGCCCGACCAGAACCGCAAGGAGAATGACGATGAAATACGGGCCGATCCAGCCCCAGGATGTGGTCATGTGTTGGCGCGACGCGTCGTTGTGTCCCAGTGTAACGGAAGGTCTTACCCTGTCAACGAAACGAGGGAATCATGCACCGGCAGGATGGGGAATGGCTCTGCCCCGTCAGGGAAACGAGCGGCGTATGGAGCGGCGAGAAGACCTTCGCCCGCCTGATTCATGACGAACCGTCGTGAATCAGGCGGGTTAGGACCAGGTGGCGTCTTTTCTGAGCGGATCGAGCAGCTTTCCGGAGACTTTGAGCTGGCCGCGCCCGATCCCGACGTCGATATCCGGCTTGGTGACGCCGTGAAAATCGCTGCCGCCGGTCACGAGCAGATCGCACTGTTTGGCCAGATCCAGGTATTCGGTGGTTTGGCTGGGCGTATGGGTGCTGTAATGGACTTCAATCCCTCCCAAGCCAGCGGCTTTCAGTTCGCGGACCAACGTGCGTAACCCATCGGCCGATGTTCTCACCCACGTCGGGTGAGCGAGCACCGGCACGCCGCCGGCTTCGCGAATCCATCGCACCGCTTCGGCCGGTTCGGGTAATTCGCGGTCGACAAAGGCCGGGCGGCCGTTGGCCAGATACCGGTCGAAGGCTTCTTTCGCCGACGTGACGACGTTTTTCTCCATCAGAAGTCGGGCGATGTGCGGACGTCCCACGGATTCCGTGCCTGCCAGAGCCCGCACTTCGTCATAGGTGATGGGAATACCCAGCTCGTTGAGACGCTGGACAATCTTGGGGTTTCGCAAGTGGCGGCTCTCGCGCAGGGTCCGCAGACGTTGCGCCAACAGGGGATCGGTCCAGTTGAAATAATACCCGAGGATGTGGAGTTCGTTGTCCCCGAGCCGCGAACTGATTTCGACGCCCGGAACCACCTCGATGCCGAGCTCTTGTCCGAGAGCGGTGGCTTCGGGAATGCCGTTGACGATGTCGTGATCCGTGATCGCAAGCGCCGTGAGACCCGCCTGCTTGGCAAAAGCCATGACCTCGCCTGTGGAAAAACTGCCGTCTGAGTGGGTGGTGTGCAGATGAAGATCGATGCGGCTCATGGTGATGTCTCCGGCCCCGCTTTCTGCGCGACCAGTCGTGCGGTGTAGCATGGCCCGCTGCCATGGCCTCCGTCATGTTCGCCCTCATCGTAGTGGAGGACGCGTAGCGGAGAGGTCAGACGGAGGAGTTCGTTCTGCGCCAGGCAGAACTCCCACCGGCGGGGATGCTGATGGCGGAAGTAATTGTCGATGGTAAAGGTTTCGTACAGAAGGATGCCGTGCGGTTTCAAGGCATCAAGGATGACCGGGAACAGCGGGCGATGCAGGTAAAAAAAGACGATGATGGCATCATACCGGTGCCGGCCTAAGCTGGGCGGGTGATCCGCCGAGGCTTCCAGATCGAGCATGCGCGTCGTGAGGCCGAAGAGACGCTGCGTTCCCGCAGCCGCTTCCAATGCGGTCAGGGCGTCGGCGTCCCGGTCGATGGCCTCAACCTGCGATCCTTGGGCAAGGAGATACAAGGCATTGCGCCCGCGACCGGCGGCGACATCCAGGATGTCGCCCTTGGGCAGACGCGCGAGTTGCTGCACGAGAAAGGGGGCAGGGCTCGGGTGCTGATGCTTTGCCTGGTGCGCGGCGCGTGTGCGCTCAAACCGGATACCGACTGACCCGGCGACCATGGCCAGCGGGGCATGGAGTTTTCGAATCCAGATGCGGACGCGATCAGCCGGAAATTCGTCGAACAACATTCCAACCAACTGCTCGGCAAGGGTTTCCAGAAGCCGGCAGGTGTGGCTGGTGCTGAGGGCTACGATCCGTTCAGCCACCCGCGCGTAATCGATCGTGTCATGCAGGCGATCCGACACGGTCGCGGCCTCAACCGCTGCGTCCAGTTCGAGATCGACGGCGATCAGCTGGGGTTTTTGGCGTTCTTCTTCCGTCACTCCGCAACGGCCGTAGAACTCCAGGCGTTCGATGACGATCCGCTCTGCCATGGCGGCATTGTCGTAGATGGGCTTTCGGACTGTCAAGCAAGGTAGGGGGACGTAAGACGTGAAACGAAAAACGGGAACGTAACAAGTGAAACGCAGCTTGCGGGGCCTATCCAGGATGATTCATGAATGCCGTGGCGAGCCGTTTGGCGAGACCGTTGGCCGGTGACAGGAAGCGACGGAGTGAGGCGGCCATGGCCGCAGGGGCACGGCGCACTGTCACGTCCTGCGCGAGACGAAGGCCCACGGCGCGCAGCAGGTCCCGCAATTGATTCGTGGCCGGTTGCGCGGGGGAGGCATGACGTAGGTGCATCAGCTCCGATCGGTACAGTTTGCGGCGTCGACGGGCGGCGTGAACGGCCACGGCTGCGACCACGGTCAGCAGCCACGGATTCGGGGGAAGCGAGAACAACCACCGCCACCATTCATAGCATGCCAGGACCGCCAGGCACAGGGGCAGCGACAACACATCAGCCCATGCCGATTGTACTGCCCGGATCTGTTCGTCTATCGACTGACCGGCCGGCCGGCGGGGAATGATCGGCAGAGGGGTGCGACGGTTTTTCGAAGTGAAGACGCGCGCGGGGGAAAACATTCGGCTACCTCCAGTGGTGACCCTATCTTCTTCAGGAGGCATTGTAGGGCAGGTTGCGGAATCAGAATAGAAAAGACGGAATTTCTGCGGGCGCCGGCTCGGTAGTTTTACCCGTATGGGTTCTGCGCGCCTAACGGTGTGCCGACAGGCCCAGACGCTCCATCAAGTAGGGGGTCAGGTAATACCCCAAGACGGACATGATCACGCTCACCACTGCGCCGAGCAGGCCATACACGAACAGACCGGCGAAGGGGAGCAGGAACACGACGAGGATCATGAAGACGGCGACGGGCTTATGGCGTTCGTAAAAGGCCATGCGTCGTTCGAGGGTGAGTGATTCGGACAAGGAGCGTGCGGGTTTGTCAGTCATTCGGGCTGCGTCTCTTCAACGTCTGCGGATTGCGCGTATGAACGGGGGGAAGCACTCAGGCCGTGGCGTACCGGTCACGGAAGAACCTTGAGATCGACATGTTCCGAATAGGTCAGCCGGCGGCGGGCAGCTGTCACCAACAGGCGACGCGCCTGTCGTGCGCTGCCATTCAGCGCAGCCGTTGCAGCACGCCTTCGGCCACGACGGAGCTCGGGTCTCCACCGACAATGAAATCCTTATCGCCGAAGTGGGAAGCCGTTCGCGTGGTCACGCGCATGTTCATCCCTTCCGGCACCAGCGTGTACTCAAATAAGGCGGCTTCCTGCCGTTGGTCCATATAGCCCTGACTGGCGCGTTCGAAGGACCCGATCATGCTGATCGACACCCGCCCCGGTCCCCGCTCGAATCGCTTCACGGTCATCCGTTGCACACCCCCGCCGGGAGGTACGTATTCTATCGTTTGCCCGACGTGTGATAATTCCACCTGGCGTGTCACGCCCTGGTTGTTGGTATAAGAATAGAGGGGCAGGCCCTGCGGGCTGAAATCGATCTGGACTTCAGCCCGGCTGCCGTCCGGGCTGCTCAGCACGCCTTTCCATGCGCCGGCCAATTCCGCGGCTTCAGTGGAGCCAGACACGGCGAGCACGCCAATGATCGCTGCGATGTGCACGAAGTGTCTCATGGTCATGAGCCTGCCCTCCTGTGCGATGGCGAGTCGCGCGCCGGGCTGCCCTTATACGCTGAATGGCTGCTGGCGGAGAAAGCGCGCCGCCGCCCCGAGCGTAAACAGGTTCGGTGTCTGGCTGGCCGGAAGCCCCGCCTTCACCGCCGCATGGAACTTGGCATAGGTCCCCTTGTAGGTCGCATGATTCCACACCTTCAGTAGCTGCTCGGTGAATGCGCCGTTGTGCTCGCCGTCCATCGAGGTCTGGTTATCCTGGCAGCCGGAGATGAGGACCACGGAGGCGTTGAATTTCTTCGCGATTGCGGTCAAACGCGGGCTCACGGCCAGTTGGGCTAGCACACTGTCCGGATCCGCGGCGGCAGCCTTGCCGGCGGCCTTTGCCACATCGTGCTGCAATTTGTTGTAGAACGCCTGATGTTCGCGATAGGTGCGGATGGCGACGGCAGGGGGCATCATTTTTGAGCGTCCCGCCACGTTGGTCCGATCAAGCGGGGGCGGCACGGCCCGGGTGACTGTGCCGCTGTGGCAGCTGTCCGATAACACGAGGATTCGCACCCCCGACGCAAAGCGGCTCAATTCGAAATACAACTCATCGTCGATCAACTGGCCGTCGTACAGGCACCAGGTTTCGTCCTGCTTGTCCGTTTCCTCCCCGGTGACGTCGGGCACCTGTCCGCCGTGGCCCGAATAGGTCAGAAAAAAGAGATCGCCTTTCCGCAGTTGCTTGGCGGCCTTGCGCATCGCAGTCAGCATCTTCGCCCGCGTGCCCTGCTTGGTCAGGAGCACGGTGGACTTCATGCCCTGCGATTTGGCAATGGCCGCCATGTCCTTGGCGTCGAACTCACAGGCCGCCAGGTCGCCGCTCCATCCACCGTAGGCGGCGGGGCTCACGGCGTTCAGGCCGATGTGCAGGGAGAGGCCCTTCGGTTTACTGCTGGATGACGACGTGGTCTTTGCCATACGTACCTCCTTGGTCGGCGGGACACGGTCAGGATGAATAGGACGAAGCCAAAAAGATGGCGGTACGGTAGCCCTTAAGCAGAAATCTGTCAACGGAGTGAGCGGGGCGAATGCTGGTATTTCATGCGGGTCGGGGCTGGGAAAGCTGTGTCATGAGAAGAAAATGACATTGCCCCAAACTGTGACCCCGGATGTCACACCGCAGTGCTAAGGTCGCGGAGCCACGATGAAGAGCTGATAGCGTATGGCCGAGGGTACGAGGGGGGAGGTCGTGAAGCGTCGTTCGGGCCTCCCCGAAATGTTCAATGCTCAGTTCTCAATGTTCAATTGAACATCTGCCTGCAAGACGAGAGACGCTTCACTAGATGAGGGGCCCCTAGGCATTTATCTAGGATGAAATGACGGACTTTGCACGAGACGAGCGTCGCGGTTCTTGCTACAGTGCGGCGGCGTTTTCCCGCAGACACAAGCTGGGTAGTGGATCGCCGCCCATTCACAGCAGGAGGAGAACCATGCACGCAGACGGCATCAACCGGCGCCGCCTCTGTAACGCGGCAGTTGCCGTGATACTCGTCGGCATTTCGAAATCGATCACAACAAGTGCCGCAGCAGAGTCGAAGCCGAAACCGAAACAGACGACACGTGTACCACCGCTGCTGGACGAGAAGGGCATGCGAAACTTTCACGCCTGTCGCACGTTGCCGGAACTTTCTGAGGGAGACCTCACGGGGCTGTGGGAGAACATCTCTGCTGAGTGATGCAATTCTGGCAATTAGCTATGGACAAAGCGCTGACACATTTCTGGGCAAAATCTTCAAAGACTGATGAGAGTGGGTGGCATCCTCTTCCTCTTCACATGTTGGATGTAGCGGCAAGTGCTGAGGTAGTTCTGGCCCGTGAGCCTGAATCGACTCGCGCAAGAATGGCGGCAGTCTTGGGGCTGAATTGGGAGCAAGCCAGACCGTGGTTGTTGTTTTTGATTGCCTGCCATGACTTGGGGAAGGCGTGTCCGGGTTTTCAATGTAAATGGAGAAACCTATCTGGACTGGATGCAGGGAAAAGCCCAAACACTGACATCAACCATGCGTTTGTCAGCCAGATTGCGTTGTCAGGGTGGCTTCAGGAACAAGGGTGGCCACACGAGTTATCGGAGTTAGTAGCCGATGCGGTTGGGTGTCATCATGGAGAACGGGCGTCCCCAAGCACCCTTGACCGTTTGAGTGGAGACAGGCATGCCATTGGAAAAGATGGGTGGACTAAAGCGCGGCATGAAATTGTAAACGCGCTCATAGAAGTCCTGAAGCCAACATTCATCCCAATGAAAGAAAGCCTTTCCGGTCCCGACTTTATGTTGCTGGCGGGACTTACCAGTTTTGCCGATTGGATCGGTTCGAATGAAGAGTGGTTTGCATTTGGAAGCCCTGCCGATTGTGACAACCTGGAATCTTGGTTTGAAGAGAGGAGAGTCTGTGCCGAGCAAGCCTTGAATGCAATCGGATGGGAACCTAAATGCCCATTGGCTTCAAAACCACAATCCTTCCAGGATGTATTTGGCTTCGCGCCACGTCCCTTACAGCAGGCGGTTGCCGAAGCGCTCACCGAGTTAAAGCCCCCCGCTATTCTGTTGCTTGAGGCCCCGATGGGCGAAGGCAAGACGGAAGCTGCCTTTTTTGCTCATCTAGAACTTCAGCGCCGGTTCGGGCATCGAGGGCTGTACATCGCCCTACCGACCAAGGCGACTGGCAATGCCATGTTTGAACGAACCCTGAAGTTTCTAAATGGTCAAGGAATGAGCCGGCAGCTTGATTTTCAGCTCGTGCATGGCGGGACATTACTCAATGAAGCATTCCAACAATTGAAGCCGTCCGGCATATGGGACGAGAAGGAGGGGCAAGTTCGAGCCGGAGAATGGTTCACGAACAAGAAGCGGGCACTACTGTCTGAGTATGGCGTCGGGACGGTGGACCAAGCGCTGTTGCCGATTCTTCCGGTTCGGCACAACTTCGTGCGTCTCTGGGGCCTTGCAAATAGGGTCGTTGTCTTTGATGAAATCCATGCCTATGACGCCTATACCGGCACATTGCTTCTCCATCTCCTTCGCTGGCTCCTTGCACTAGGATCATCGATAATTCTTCTGTCCGCCACTCTACCTCCATCCATTCGCCGTAAGCTGGCGACAGTTGTAACTAGCAAGTTGCCTGAGCAAGAGGCGGAATACCCTCGACTGTCGGTTTTTCAGCAAGGACACAAAGTACAGCAGAAGTCCTTTCGGGCTGATCCAGCCCGTCGGCAGGCGGTGCGCCTAGAGGCCATCGACCCAGACTTGTCCGCCATGCATATCGAGCTAGAAACACGTCTTACTCGGGGCGGGATGGGCTTGGCGTTGCTCAACACAGTACAGCGAGCCCAGGACCTCTATCGGCTATTTCCGGACGGTGAGCTGCTGATGCGCGAAGGTCAGCGTACTGGCAAACGTCTCTTGGACGGCACAGAAGTGATTCTCTTTCATGCACGCTTCCCGGCAGACAGACGACAACAGCGAGAAGAACAGGCTTTGGAGTCTTTTGGGAGGCTGGGGGCTCGAAGTGGCAGGAAAATCCTTATTGCTACCCAGGTCGCAGAACAAAGCCTGGATTTGGATTTTGATGTCATTGCGACCGACCTTGCACCGATCGATCTCCTGTTGCAGCGGGCTGGGCGTTTGTGGAGGCATGCGCGACCAAATCGGCCAGTCTCAGAACCCACCTTTCTGGTCGCTGGGTTAACCGGCAGTGAGCCACCCTCCTTCGGAAAGCCTCTCTGGTGGGGCGCGGTCTATCGCGAAGATGTTCTGTTGCGTACGTGGAGTCTTATGAGAGGGAAGCAGCTAATCACGCTTCCGGATGAGATCGATCATCTTGTGGAAGCTGTCTACGAAGAGAAGGTAGATGTGCCGGAGTTAACGCAGGAGCGATTGGACAAAGCCTTGATGACCAGTGATGGAAAGACAATCGCTCATACAGGGCAGGCGAATCAGGCCATCATAGGCTTTCCCGATGACGCGTCATGGAATGATCCTGCGCGATTTGTACTCTACGACGAAGATGAACCTGGCGTGCATCGAACCCTCATGGCCCAGACCAGGCTGGGTGAAGATTCGGTTGTTGTGATTCCCCTATGGGAAGAGGACAGCTTCGACCTCAAAATCACCCCAGATTTCGACCGATCCAAAATGTGGTTCCTACGAGCCTTGAGTCTCGCACGCAATGGTGTAGTTCAAAAACTGAGAAAGGTGGGAATGCCGGAAGGCTGGAAGGAGTCGCCGCTCTTGCGCAACTGTTTCCCACTGCAATTGAACGCGGATGGACGATGGATTGAGGATGCTAATGTACGACTCGATAACGACGTAGGACTGGTGTATGAGCCGAAGGAGAGCGCATGAGCCGATTCAATCTGATTGATGAGAAATGGATTCCCGTTCGATTTCTCGATGGAAACAGTGTGGAACTGGGCATCCAAGATGCTCTGCTCCGAGCCAAGGAGATTGCGGCCATCGAACATCAATCACCGCTGGTTGTGGCTGGTCTGCACCGATTCTTGCTCGCCGTCCTGTACCGTGCACTTGAGGGGCCAACCGATATTGATCAAGCCAAAAAGTTGTTTAAGGATGGTCTACCGAAGGAGAAAATCACGGCGTATCTAAACAAATGGCGTGAACGGTTTTGGCTGTTCGATGAGAAGTATCCGTTTGGACAAAACCATCATGTCTCTAAAGATGAGATTGAGCCTTGGACGAAACTCACGGTCGAATTTAATGCGACATCTAACAAGGTATTGTTTGATCACACAGATACGAATCGCCCAGGTTCACGAGAGCCTGAGGAGTGCGGCCGGTGGCTGATTACTACCATGGGTTTCTCAATTTCCGGAGGAAGAGGCTATTACCCGTCCCCGTCACCCAATGCAATGTTGTGTATCCCTCTTGGATCAACTCTCCATGACACACTTTGCTATGCGCTCATTCCATATCCAAATCGAGAAGTCCAGATGGCAGACTCAGCTCTCTGGGAGCGCAATCCTGAGCCTCTTCCATTGGCCAGGCCGAAACGGCCATCCATGGGATACGCGGATCTCTATTCGTGGCAACCTCGTCTCATTTTGCTAGAAGAACTGCCATCAGGCAGGGTGGCATCAGTGAGGTTTGTTGCGGGACTAGGATTTGATAATCCATCTAGGCAGCCAGATCCAATGCAACCCTATAAGGTCGATAAAGAGCATGGAAAGTTGCCGGTCCAATTTAGAACCGATAGAGGAACTTGGCGGGATTTTGATTCACTACTGCCTGATGAGATCGGTTTAGCGCCTCAAACGATCCAGCACGCTCTTCGTCTAGCAGGCCCAAACCCTGATGGGTTTCCGAAAACAGTGTTCGTGCTTGGGTTGCGATACACGCCCCCCAATGCAAACGTAGATTTTTGGCGGATGGAACAATTTATCCTTCCCTTAGCCATAGGATCTAACAAGACCATCCGACATGACATTAAAACGCTCCTTCTATGGGCAGAGGAATCCCAGAAGGCTTTGTGGATAGCGTCAAGGAATTTTGCCCGGGATGTGTTGAGCCGTGGCAACAGGCTACCTGACAAGAAAGACATTCAAAGCATTGTGCAACAGATGCCCATCCACTCTTGGTATTGGTCTGTTTTGGAATCACGCTTCCACGAGATGCTTCAAGAATACAAGCTCAACCGAGAACCTGATGAAATTCTTTGTCAGTGGCTCAGGTCAGTGCGAGATGCCGTGGCCCAATCCTGGGGTCAGCATCGCGCTTCGGTGTCTATGGGCGATGCATGGGCCATACGGGCGCTAGTAAAAGCCGAAGGGCCTATACGAGCCAAACTAAGAGAACTCGACGAGGAAATCCTCAAACACCGGTAATGGAGGGAGCATGAGCAGATTCATCGAGTGGTTGGAGGGTCTGAACAAAAAGGACACCAAAGTTCGAGCCGTGCTACGGCGTAGCTTGGCGTTTGATCCGGGGACTTTCGTGCCTGCCTATCCTTATGTTGAGCCGTTTATAAAGGCCGAAAGTAATTCATGGCGGAGAGAGATGTACTACCTGGTCGCAGGTCTTTGGGCAGCCCACTTACGAGAAGGACGGCTGGATGGCGGAACGACTGTTGGAACGGCCTGCGCGGCTTACCAGGCGGCTAGTGGGTCCACCAGCGTAGAACGACGCTTTATCACACTGCTTGATTCCGACGGCGATCAGCTGCCACACCATCTGCGTCAGATGATGGCGCTGCTTAAAGAACAGTCCATAGATTTTGATGCGCTTCTAACCGGTCTTCTGTGTTGGAACGATGAACAAAAGCGAACCCAGAATGCCTGGGCACAAGATTTCTATCGAACCTTGAACGATAACACAGAAGCACAACCTATTAGTCAGGAGGAACTACCAGCATGAAGACCTTGGTCGAGATTCACGCGCTGCAAAATTTTGCTCCCTCAAATTTGAACCGCGATGATACCGGCGCTCCCAAAGATGCTTGGTTTGGTGGCAGTCGCCGTGCACGCGTCTCCAGCCAGTGTCTGAAGCGAGCGGTGCGTCAACACTTCAAAGGATTGGTCGAGAATGGGGCTCTGGTCTCAGATGATCTGGCCCACCGTACAAAACGTATCCTGGAGCGAATAATCAAATCTCTTGTCGAGAAAGGACATAATGAAGCCGAGGCTGACGAGAAAACACGCCAGGCCCTAGCCGCAATGGAGCTCTCTATCAAGGAGGATGGAAAAAGCGAGTATCTGGTGTTTTTAGGAGAGCGAGAAATCTCCAGCATTGCCGAAATCATCCATGAGAAATGGAAGTCCATTAGTGCAACCAATGCATCTCCTGTAGAGGGCAAGAAGGCCGGAAAAGCTAAGAAGCAAGCTGCTCAAGGCGCTGATCCTGAACTCAAGAAGGCGCTCGACAAAGTATTTGATGGCGGCCAGGCCCTTGATGTGGCGCTCTTTGGGCGCATGCTTGCAGATATGCCGGAGAAGAATCAGCACGCTGCCTGCCAAGTGGCCCACGCGATTTCGACCCATGCGGTCGAGCGGGAGTTCGATTTTTATACGGCCGTGGATGATTTGAAGCCGGAGGACACGGCTGGCGCAGATATGATGGGAACTGTTGAGTTCAACTCGGCCTGTTTTTATCGCTATGCCGTGGTCGATTGGGAGAAACTAAACGACAATCTGCAAAGTGACGCAGAGCTTGCGGAGAAAGGGTTGAAGGCATTTCTGGAAGGTTTCGTTGTTGCCGAACCGACCGGCAAACAAAACACCTTTGCAGCACACAATCAGCCTGAGTTTGTGGCGGTGTCCATTCGTCGCAATACGGCGCCGTCTAATCTTGCCAATGCCTTTGAAACAGCCCTTCGTGTTCGCAAGGATGAATCACTTACCAAGGTGTCCGCAGAGAAGCTGGTCGATAAATCAAAGAAGCTCAGAGCTGTGTATGGCGGTGACGGACAGACCTTTGTATTGAATCTCACGGAGACCAAACTCGATGGCTTTGGAACCTCGGTGAACAGCTTGAAGGAATTGCTGGAGAAAAGTCTCGCTGCCGTGAAGGAGTAAATCATGCCCACCCTGTTGCTTCGACTGGTCGGCCCCATGCAGTCGTGGGGGACCACCAGCCGTTTTGACCAGCGTGATACTGGGAAGGAACCTAGCAAGTCTGGTGTCGTGGGTTTACTCGCTGCTGCGATGGGAATTGACCGTGAGAACTGGGACGATCTTCAGCCGCTCACTCATTTGTCGATGGGGGTTCGTCACGACCGGCCTGGAGTTCCTAAGCGAGAGTACCAGACAGCGGGATGCGCTGGAAATGACTCTATCATCAAGGCGGATGGAACTCAGTCCAAGGATGGAGTCGTCTCTCATCGGTTTTACCTTGCGGATGCCGCATTCCTAGTTGGGTTGGCTGGTAATGACCGTGCGCTTCTAGAGAGAGTTCACGCTGCGTTGCGTGATCCTGTCTGGCCGCTGGCTCTGGGGCGGAAATCCTATGTGCCTTCCGAGCCGATCTGGATGGAGCATGGAGTGCAGGATGCTCCGCTGAGCGAGGCTTTCGCACGGTGGCCGTGGATTGCTACACCACGGAAATGGGAAGCGCTTCCTGAGAAACTATTGATCTCCCTGGAATCCGGGGATGGCTCTGGTGTCCTCAAAATGGACCAGCTGCTGTCCTCCTTTGCTGAACGGCAATTCGGCGCTCGGTTTGTGTGCTCGGAATGGATCCCTTTTCCGAAAGAGGTGACTCATGTTTCTCCATAGAATCCACCTTGACCCACGCTGCCGTGAGGCCAGACGTGATTTGGCTGACCCCTATCAGCTACATGCGACCTTGTGCCGAGCATTCAGTCCACCAGACCAAAAATGTCCCGAAGGAGAAATTCTGTGGCGACTTGAGCCGGAAACCGGGTCCGATGGATGCCCGCGCGTGCTTGTCCAAAGCCGCACGATTCCAGACTGGGATGGCATTGGCGTAAAAGGTTGGCTGTCCCATGCTGACCCCCCCATTGATCTGAAGAGCCGCCTAAAGCTCGACGCACTCACTGTCGGCCAGCGCTTTCGATTTAGGTTGCGGGCGAATCCGTGCGTTACTCGAAATGGTAAGCGGCTCGGGTTGCTTCAGCTCCTGGAGCAGGAACGCTGGATTCAGCGAAAAGGGCAATCGCATGGGTTTGTGCTTCCACAACCGTACTCCTTCGATTCTTCGGAAACAGGGCAAGAGCGGGCTGATGTACGGGTTTCTCAAGAACGGATGCTGAGTGGCCGACAGCATCACGGAAACAGTATCCGCATATTCTCGGTCTTGTATGATGGTGTGATCACAGTCACCGACGCGGATGCATTTGTGAAAGTGCTGCAGGCAGGTATCGGACATGGCAAAGCGTTGGGACTTGGGCTCCTGTCCGTGGCGCCGCTACCTTGAGGCGAAGAAAGTTGGAGTCCCAGCATGGCTGACATTCTGCCCCCGCTGAAACCCATTCCTATCAAGGAACGGCTGTCCGTCCTCTACATCGAGTACGGCCACCTTGATGTCTTGGACGGCGCCTTTGTGGTGGTGGATAAGAACGGGGTGCGGACGCATATTCCTGTCGGGGGCGTGGTGTGTTTGATGCTGGAGCCGGGCACGCGGGTCTCTCACGCGGCCTGTGCCTTGGCAGCCCGCGTCGGAACCCTATTGGTATGGATCGGGGAGGCGGGTGTGAGGCTGTACTCGGCCGGACAGCCCGGCGGCGCGCGCGCCGATCGCCTCCTGTACCAAGCCAAGTTGGCGCTGGATGATGAATTGCGGCTGAAAGTCGTGCGCAAGATGTATGCACTCAGGTTCGGCGAGGAACCACCTCAGCGTCGTTCTGTTGAACAGTTGCGCGGCATCGAAGGCGCTCGGGTGCGTGAAACCTACAAGCGTGTAGCGGCGCAAGTGGGTGTCCAATGGAAAGCGCGGAACTATGATGTGGATGATTGGGATCAGGGCGACATCGCGAATCGCTGTCTTTCGGCTGCCACGGCCTGTCTGTACGGTGTGACAGAAGCGGCGGTACTGGCAGCGGGTTATGCTCCGGCGATTGGATTTATTCACACGGGGAAGCCGCTGTCGTTCGTCTACGATGTGGCCGACATCTATAAATTTGAAACGGTCGTGCCGTTGGCCTTTCGGATTGCCGCCAAGAATCCGCTGAATGCCGAGCAGCAAGTGCGCTTGGCCTGTCGCGACAGCTTCCGCCAGACCAAGCTGCTGGAACGCATCATTCCCGGCATTGAGGAGATGCTGGCGGCGGGAGAAATCCCGCGTCCTGCTCCGTTTGAAGAGCAAGTGCCTCCAGCCATCCCCAATCAGGAGAATATCGGTGATGCTGGTCATCGTACTTGAAAATGCGCCACCTCGACTCCGTGGACGGCTCGCAGTCTGGTTATTAGAGATCCGGGCCGGAGTCTATGTCGGCAACTATTCGATAAAAGTGCGGGATCATATTTGGAGCCAAGTTGAAACCGGCATCGGGGAGGGGAATGCCGTCATGGCTTGGCGTACGAATAGCGAAGCGGGATTCGACTTCGTCACGTTGGGAATTAACCGGCGAATTCCTGTTGAAATTGATGGTGCGAAGCTGGTGAGTTTTCTCCCTGAAAGCGACCCCGGTATTCAGAACCCTCCGTCATCGTAACTGGGGGTCTTGCCGCGAAGTTAGTCGGTAGAATTTATGGGCAATGATTTGTCCTGGTAGATCAATGTGATGAAGGAAGTGTGTTCCCCGCGCGAGTGGGGATGAACCGCCACCCACCAAAAACTTGGCCGGCTGGATATAGTGTTCCCCGCGCGAGTGGGGATGAACCGCCATAGTTCCTCCTGTGGGCTAATCGTTAGTCGTGTTCCCCGCGCGAGTGGGGATGAACCGTAGGCGGGTGAGTCCTCGCATGCAATCCTCCCGTGTTCCCCGCGCGAGTGGGGATGAACCGGGCCAGTCAGCGGGCAGCAACGCCGGAGCCGTGTGTTCCCCGCGCGAGTGGGGATGAACCGCCCGCGTAACGTTCCACGGTAAACAGGCACCAGTGTTCCCCGCGCGAGTGGGGATGAACCGTCGTCGATGGCGAACTGAGACGGTTGGACCTTGTGTTCCCCGCGCGAGTGGGGATGAACCGGCTGTACTCTTCGTGACGCCGGGGCAGACGATGTGTTCCCCGCGCGAGTGGGGATGAACCGAGACGCCTTTCTTCAGGCTTCTGTGCTTTTAAGTGTTCCCCGCGCGAGTGGGGATGAACCGACCTGGGATCAAATCACCACGATCATGATGGGGTGTTCCCCGCGCGAGTGGGGATGAACCGTCTTGGAGCGGGCCTTCTATGATCTCCGCGTTGTGTTCCCCGCGCGAGTGGGGATGAACCGGCATCGTGACGGATGACCTTGCGGCCGTGGTGGTGTTCCCCGCGCGAGTGGGGATGAACCGGTGGCGTTACTATTATGCGCCCTGTTGCTGGCGTGTTCCCCGCGCGAGTGGGGATGAACCGTCATGATTCAGCACCTTTCCCGCAACATTGCCGTGTTCCCCGCGCGAGTGGGGATGAACCGTAGTACTGATGCACCCCGTAGGCGTCTCGAATGTGTTCCCCGCGCGAGTGGGGATGAACCGGATTATTGACGCGTCAAAAATATGTCCTTGACGTGTTCCCCGCGCGAGTGGGGATGAACCGGATCTGCAGACGCGCCAGCTGCTGACCGTCTCGTGTTCCCCGCGCGAGTGGGGATGAACCGAATCGACACCGCCCGGACAAGGGGCACATTGCGTGTTCCCCGCGCGAGTGGGGATGAACCGCTGCCGTATTTTCTCTGTCCAGTTCTGCATATGTGTTCCCCGCGCGAGTGGGGATGAACCGATCGCGCAACCACCACAGGTTATCTCGGCGTAGTGTTCCCCGCGCGAGTGGGGATGAACCGTTCGAACAGTACCTCGGCGAATTGGGGGCCACGTGTTCCCCGCGCGAGTGGGGATGAACCTAATATTCTCCCTCATAGGGCAACAGTGCGAGGGTGTTCCCCGCGCGAGTGGGGATGAACCGACGCGAGTGCGCGTGAGAGCCTTTGTATGTACGTGTTCCCCGCGCGAGTGGGGATGAACCGACTTCCTCTAGGACCTCGTTCGCGTCCTGGCCGTGTTCCCCGCGCGAGTGGGGATGAACCGTGTCACGACTCACTGCCCGGGTCAACGGCCAGGTGTTCCCCGCGCGAGTGGGGATGAACCGACACTGATTACGCGGGAGCCATTCGCATTGCCGTGTTCCCCGCGCGAGTGGGGATGAACCGACCCGTTCGGACTGAAGTCGCGGGGATGGAACGTGTTCCCCGCGCGAGTGGGGATGAACCGCCGCGGTTCTCTTCGATGCGCGCTCGCGATTGGTGTTCCCCGCGCGAGTGGGGATGAACCGGAAACCGGGGAAGTCGAGTACACCGTGGATTTGTGTTCCCCGCGCGAGTGGGGATGAACCGGATTTTCGGGAGATGGTGCTTGGGTTCGCTGAGTGTTCCCCGCGCGAGTGGGGATGAACCGGCGAACGGTGGAGTATGCAACGATTATTATCCGTGTTCCCCGCGCGAGTGGGGATGAACCGTGATTTGGCGGGATTCCAGTCGGCGAATATGCGTGTTCCCCGCGCGAGTGGGGATGAACCGAGATCGTGCATGGCCAAGCGCCAGGGAATTTAGTGTTCCCCGCGCGAGTGGGGATGAACCGCCCGCGTAACGTTCCACGGTAAACAGGCACCAGTGTTCCCCGCGCGAGTGGGGATGAACCGATGCTCACCTAACCACTTCTCGGTTTGGCCTTGTGTTCCCCGCGCGAGTGGGGATGAACCGAGTTTCGAATTGCGATAACTCATCGCTTGTCTGTGTTCCCCGCGCGAGTGGGGATGAACCGCCGGGTCATAGTGCGGGATCTGCCCGTTAACGTGTTCCCCGCGCGAGTGGGGATGAACCGTGGATGTCGTCAAGATCGTGTTCGATAAAACCGTGTTCCCCGCGCGAGTGGGGATGAACCGTACGTGAACGTATAGGCGAGAGCCGTGAACGAGTGTTCCCCGCGCGAGTGGGGATGAACCGAGATCCAGATTCTTGTGGTGCAGGCGGTGAATGTGTTCCCCGCGCGAGTGGGGATGAACCGGCTTTCTTTTTCTTGTATCGCCCTATGTAATTGTGTTCCCCGCGCGAGTGGGGATGAACCGGACAATCGGCGTGGTTTTGCCGGTGCCGCTCTTGTGTTCCCCGCGCGAGTGGGGATGAACCGTAGTTCGGGGTGATAGCGTACGAGTTTTTTTAGTGTTCCCCGCGCGAGTGGGGATGAACCGGTTGGCGGGTCATTCCGTACATGGAGGACACACGTGTTCCTCACGCTGGTGGGAAGCACTTTAATATAGCCACCGGGAGCCAGACCAGGTAGCACAGAGATTTATGGAGCGTTCGAGAGAATGATCGAGGTTAGTATCGTCAGATGATCATGCAGCCTTAGCCTTCACGGTTCCGCGTTCTCGATCTCCTCGATGGAGTCCTTGAGCGCGGCCACGAAGGCTTCGGGCCTAGCGAGCGCCTGCTCGGTCAGTTGAAATTCTGAGACCAGCACCCCATCTTTATCCACCACGATCAGGCGATACCCTGGTTTCACGACGTCACCTTTCTCTGGGAATGTCGCAGCGCGGCTCACTGCTCTTGACTGCATGCCATGCGTGTAGGCTACCTTACCGGAACGCCACGCGTCATGCCTTCGCGTCGTGGGACTGGCTGACCGGTTGGTGTTCTCCGTTCCAGCCTGCTAGGATGATGGAGTAGTCAGCATGGAAATGACTTGATCGTTTGGCGAAAGGATATCAACTTGAACACAACCAAGCTTCTAGCCGCATGTCTCGTGGTGATGTTGGTCGGCGTGCCGACGATTTCTTTCGCGAAGGCGCGAGGGGGATCAGGTGGAGGATTCTCCAGCGGATCGCGCAGCAGTGGTTCGTCAGGGAGCATGGGCAGTCGCGGATCGCGAACGTACCAGGACAATGGCGCCAAGCCGATTGAGCAATCCACCACGGCCAGGCCTTCGACAGCCCCGCCGCCTTCGATGGCTGGCAACCCCTCAAGTGCATCCCGACCGGCGCCTGCGGCGCAGCCGTCATGGATTCAGCGCAATCCGCTCCTCGCCGGCATCGCCGGTGGTCTCGCGGGAACGTGGCTGGGACACATGATTTTTGGCGCGACCGACACAAGCGCGCGCACAACTGAAGGTGGTGAAGGGGAGCAGGCGGCGGGCGGCTCAGGCTCCAGCTCCAGTGGCATGATGTTGCTGCTGATGGTGATGGGCGGCGCGGCGCTCTGGTGGTACATGCGACCACGGCGGACGCCGGCGCCCAATTTTTCCGGTCTTTCTCGAACCAGTGCCGCGAGCGGCTCGCTGCTGGCCGAATCGTCGCGCGCAGGATTCGGGGCGGCCGCTGTTGAAGACGAGATCACCCCGGCAGATAAGGCGGCGTTTCAGCAGGCGCTGACGGATATTCAAACGGCCTGGAGCCAACAGGATCTGGCGGGCTTGCGGCGACTGGTCACACCCGAAATGTTGGACTATTTCAGCACCGGTCTGGCCGAGCAGGCCAGCGAGGGTGTCGCGAATCGTGTGGAAGAGGTGGTCCTGGGACGGGCGGAAGTCCGCGAGTCCTGGAGCGAAGGCGCGACGCAGTATGCCACGGTCAGTCTTGGCTGGAGCGCCAGGGATTACACCATTTCTCTCGCGAAGCAGCCGGGTGAACCGGGGTACATCGTCGAGGGTAATGCTGAACTGCCGGTCGAAACGACGGAAGTGTGGACCTTCATGCGGTTCGGGGCGGGGAAGTGGCTCTTGTCAGCCATTCAGCAGGTGTCATAGCGGAATGTTGAAACAGCCCGCCAGCTTCGTTCTCACGTCGTTCAGAGGATCAACGTACGGCACGAGTAGGGCTCACCTCTTCCCTCGTTGCGGCCTTGCTGGACCGGATTTTTGAACATCCCGCGGGCCTCGAGAATTGTGAACGGATCGGTATTGCTATTGGGGGCAGTCACACGGGTGGCTGCCCCCGTTGTTTATGGGCTAGCGTTTTTTTGAAGCCCGCCGTGAGCGCGTCACATGGCCGTCCTCAATCGATAGACAGCCTTGGGCGTGGGAAATCGCTTCCAGCAGCGCGGTGCGTTCCCTGTCTGTTTCCTGCACCGGCGGCATGCTGTGTACGAATTGCTCCGCCGCCTCTACCAACCGTTGCAGCCTGGCTGTGATTCCGTCTTGCTCCCCCCTTGGCTCGAACGAAGCCGCGCGCGCCATGGCCCGCTTTCTTCGCGGCCCGACATAGATCTGGGGAGCCACGGGGTTATCTTTTTCCAATTCCGGGCGTTTCAACATCGACATGCGTCTTTCACCCCCCGACACAAGTGTGTAGCAGTGGCCCACTGTACTCGATCCCGGACGGCATTGCACCGGGGCGGTGGCTCCTGGGAGAAGAGTGACCTCGTGGCACATGGTTACCGAGGGGTGTTCCCCGCACGTGGCTTGACTCCCATTTTCACCGGCTCCTATAATTCGGCGGTTTTGATGCGACAACCAGCTGATTTGGCATAAAGAATGGCCGAGTTTACGCATTTCAACGAATCAGGGCGGGCACGGATGGTCGATGTCGGGGCCAAGGCCTCGACTGAGCGACTGGCCACCGCGCAAGCCATCGTGTTTCTTCAGCCGGAAACCCTTGAAAAGATTCAGCAAGGAAAGATCACCAAGGGCGATGTGTTGTCCGTTGCCCAGGTGGCGGGTGTGATGGGGGCGAAGAAGACGCCGGATCTGATTCCCATGTGCCATCCCATTATGTTGACGAGCGTCGATATTTCCTTTCAAGAAATCACTCAGCCGGATCGCGAGGGACGCTGCTCGATTCTGATTACGGCCACGGCCAAGACCACGGGGCCGACGGGCGTCGAAATGGAAGCCATGACGGCCGCCTCGGTGGCCGCGTTGACGATCTATGATATGTGCAAGGCGGTGGATCGAGGGATGAGCTTCGGCGAGATCTGTTTATTGACCAAGTCCGGCGGGAAATCCGGCACCTATCAACGCCCGGTTCCCGTGTAAGGGGCGGCCGTTGCCTATCAGAATGGAGCGGTACCATGGTGACGGTGCGCCTGTTCGGGATGACAAAAATGTTGGCGGGCAATCAAGGCGCCCTCTCGCTGGCCTTGCCCGATGGCCGGCGTGTGAAGGATTTGGTGGCGGTGATCGAGGCCGCCTACCCGAAGATCGGCGAATTGCTGCAGAAGAAGAAAGTCCTCGTGTCGGTCAATCAGGATATTGCGCATGAGGACCTTGAAGTGCAGGATGGGGATGAAATTGCTTTATTACCGCCGTTTGCCGGTGGGAGTGACGGATGGTGAACAAGCCTGCCAGCGGCGTTCGCGCGTTGCGCGTCGGCTCGACGTACCCAAATCGTACCCTCGGCCTCTGCGCGTGCTGCGGCCTTGCCGGACAGGCTTGTTGAGCATCCTTCCTGAGAGAACCCATGGCAAACCGGAGGGACATAATCGATGAGTCTTGAACAGGTCACGAAAGCCGACCAGCCCGTTACCGGCGATGACGCAATGCTGGTGCGGGTACAGCGCGAAGATTTTTCGATCGACGAAGAACTCCGCCGTGTGCGCGCGCGTTCCAAGCGCATCGGCGGCATTGCGATTTTTCTCGGGACTGCCAGGGATCGTTCGAAGGGCAAGGATGTCGATGGCATCACCTTCGAGCATTACGAGGGCATGGCGCAGAAAAAATTGCGTGAGATTCGCGAACGCGCGCTGAAGGATTTTGGCATCATCGAACTGTTGATCCTGCACCGGTACGGCGAGATCGGCATCGGCGACAACATTGTGTTGATTATCGCCGGCGCGGAGCATCGAGCCGAGGCCTTTCAGGCCTGTAAATGGGCTATTGACGAATTGAAGCAAATCACGCCGATTTGGAAACTCGAACACACCCCCGAAGGAGAGGTGTGGGTCGAGGAGCACCCGTAGCCACTCCGGACCGGCCACAGGGGAAGGGGCCTTCGCCCTCGAGTTACTATGGACCACAGCGCGCTCGATACACCCGCTCCCACGATCTACGACCGGTTGGGGCGTCCGCTCCGCAGCCTGCGCCTCTCCGTGACCGACCGCTGTAACCTTCGGTGCAAGTATTGTATGCCCGAAGATGATTACGCCTGGTTGCCGCGCGATACCATTCTGACCTTCGAGGAGATGGCCGAGCTCACGGCGGTTTTTACCGAGTTAGGCGTGGACAAGGTTCGTCTCACGGGCGGGGAGCCGCTGTTGCGGCGGGATCTGCCGAGATTTGTCAGGCAGCTGTCAGAAAATCGCCGAATCACCGAGATTGCCCTCACCAGCAACGGCGTCCTCATGGCAGACCAGGCCGCGGATCTCTCGTTTGCCGGACTGAATCGCGTGACCATCAGCCTGGACACCCTCCGCGCCGACCGATTCCGGACCCTGACCAAGCGGGATCTCCATCACCAGGTGTTTGACGGCATCAAGGCGGTGGTGCAAGCCGGGTTTCCATCGCTGAAGTTCGACACCGTGGTCATCAAGGGCTATAACGACGATGAACTCATCGACCTCATCGAGTACGGAAAAACGGTTGGCGGTGAGGTGCGGTTCATCGAATATATGGATGTCGGCGGCGCGACGGATTGGTCCATGAAGCAAGTGCTGTCGAGGGCGGAGATGCTGGACCTGATCGGCCGCCACTATGGCGACGTCCAACCGGTTGTGGAGAATAGCGTCGCACCGGCAGAGCGGTTTGTGTTGCCGGATGGGACCACCTTCGGCATCATTCCCTCGACCACCACGCCATTCTGTCGTTCCTGTGATCGCAGCCGGTTGACGGCGGACGGCATGTGGTACCTCTGTCTCTATGCGAAGGACGGCCTGGATCTCCGCGCGCCGCTCCGGCAGGGCCGCACCCGGGACGAACTGAAAGCGCTGATCATCGCGGCCTGGGAGGGACGGGCTGATCGAGGCGCGGAAGAACGCAAGGCGCTGGAAGTGTTGGGGCTGCGTGAACAACGCCTCATTGAAATCAACCGGCTCCGTGAAGATCCCCACCTGGAAATGCATGCGCGAGGGGGATGACCGTCCGTGTGTGCTGCTCCCGTTGCCGGATCGGCCGACGCACCTCTCCGTGAGCAGTGATGTTTGATCCTCATACCCTGACCATACTCAGTCTTGGATTCGTGCTGGGGCTTCGTCATGCCCTGGACGCGGATCACCTAGCCGCGCTTTCGACGGTGCTGGCCGAGCGACCCACCGTACAGGCGTCCACGGCGATCGGATTGTTCTGGGGTCTTGGCCACACGCTAATGCTATTGTGCGTCGGGACCCTCTTGCTGGCCTTGAACCTCACGATTCCCGAATCCATGGCGAACCTGTTTGAGTTTGCCGTCGGAGGGATGCTGGTGGCGCTGGGACTGTCCTTGGCTCGCCGGATGTATCGTGAGCAGTGGCATGTGCACACACATGAGCATGGGGGGCAGCCGCACGTGCATTTGCATAGTCACCACGTGCGGGCTGATCACACCCATGGGCATTGGTATCAGGGATCGATGCGGCCCCTGGTGATCGGGATGGCGCATGGACTGGCCGGTTCGGCCGCGTTGATGTTGGTGGTGTTGTCCACGGTCACGGGCATCGGCCAGGGGATCGGTTATATTGTCGTATTCGGTGTCGGGTCCATTCTCGGCATGGCGGGGGTCGGGGCGGTGCTCAGCCTCCCGGTGATCTATTCCGTGACCGTCGGACCACGCGCCTATTGGATGGTGCAGGGACTCGCCTGTCTCGCCAGCATCGGCCTGGGTGTGGTGATGATGGTTCGAATCGGCCTGGGCGGTGGCTGGTCGTAGCCACCCGGTTTGTCAACGAGTCTCCTGCGCTCGCGCAAGCAGGCTCCCTCTCTTCTTGACCAGCCCCGGTTGAAGAATGACCTCTGTAAATCTGTGTGCGCCTTTTTCAGAGGTATGGTATTCTGCCGCCCAGTGTGGAGGACTCGTCTACAAGACTGTGAAGGAATGCCGAAACGCCGGGGCAGGTCCGGAAAGCCACGGCCATGAATGTTCGGGTGTTGGGGTGCCATGGGTCGGGGCAGCTGATCCCAGGCGAGACGGGGCCGGTTCAGTGCGGGACCTGCGGCTTTCTGATCAATGATGAGCTGCTGGTGGATGCCGGAACGGTCGGGTCCAGGCTTTTTCTGGAGGAGCAACGGCGCATCCGGGGGGTGCTGCTGACTCACCTGCATTTTGATCACATTCGCGAGTTGCCGACATTGGCCGACAATTTGGTCGGCGAGATCGAAGAGCCGGTCGTCGTCGCGGCGATTCCTGAAGTTCTGGACGGGTTGCGCAAGCACATTTTTAACGATACGGTCTATCCGGACTTTTTTCGACTGCCCAATCCTGCCAGGCCTGTTTTCGTGTCCCGCGAACTTTCCCCAGGACAGGAGACCATGCTCGGCGGGCTGGGGGTGACGCCGATTCCGGTGAACCATGTGGTGCCGACGGTGGGGTTTCTTCTCCGCGAGGGGACCCGGACGGTTCTTTTTAGCGGCGACACCTATCAGACGGACGCGCTCTGGCAGGCGGCCGGGGGCCTGCACGGATTGCAAGCGGCCTTTATCGAAAGTTCGTTTCCCGACGAAATGGCCGACTTGGCACGGGTTGCGAAACATCTCACACCGGCATTGCTGGCTGAGGAGTTCGCCAAGATGGCGAGACCGGAGTTGCCGGTCTATGCGTACCATTTGAAGCCGCGGTTTCGCGCACAGATTCGGCAGGAGCTCGGACGACTCGGCATTCGGCATTTGACCGCGCTTGAAGAGGGCCAAACCCTCGTACTATAGGTGAGCACAGATGGCTTGGTTTAAAAAAGGCAAAACCGAGGAAGCAGAGCCCCCCAAACGCTCGAAAACGGCGGAGGGAATGTGGCTGAAGTGTAATCATTGCCGGGAGATCGTCTATCGCAAAGAGGTTGACCGCAACAACAAGGTCTGCCCGAAGTGCGATTATCATTTTCCCATCTCGGTCATTGAACGCATCAATCTGCTGGTCGATCTCGGCACGTTCAAAGAGTGGGACCCCGAGCTGGAGCCGCAGGACCCGCTGCAGTTTCAGGATACCCGCACCTATAAAGACCGGATCAAGGCGCAACAGGAGAAGACGGGGCGGAAAGACGCCATGGTCATCGGCCAGGGTGTCATCAATGGGCGGAAGGTGGCGCTCTGCGTGTTCGATTTCGGGTTTATGGGCGGTAGTATGGGCTCCGTGGTGGGAGAAAAAATCTGCCGCGCGGTCGATCGCGCCTTGGAAGCGCGGACTCCGTTGATCCTCGTGACGGCTTCCGGCGGCGCCCGTATGCAGGAGGGCATTCTGTCGCTCATGCAAATGGCGAAAACGTCCGCGGCGGTCGCGAAATTGGGCGAGGCCAAGCTACCCTTCATCTCAATACTGGCCGACCCGACCTTCGGTGGCGTGACGGCAAGTATTGCCATGCTGGGTGATGTGATCATTGCCGAACCGAAAGCATTGATCGGATTCGCCGGTCCCCGCGTCATTGAGCAGACCATCAAGCAGCAATTGCCGGATCAGTTTCAGCGCGCCGAGTTTTTGCTCGACCACGGGATGATCGACATGATCGTTGAACGGAAGCAGTTGAAAGAGGCGGTGAGCACGCTGGTCGGACATTTCTAGCAGGATGCGCAACAAGATCCTCCAGCGGCGTTCTTGCTCTGCGCGGCGGCTCGACGTACCAACAACGTACGCCTCTCCCCATGTTCGCTGCGGCCTTGTTGAAGGATCTTTTTGCGCATCCTGATGGAAGCTTCGATTTCACCATGCTAGGTGAGTCTCTCGAATGACCACGATGACCTATTCCTCCACTGTGCAATTTCTGTATGGCTTGCAACAGCACGGGATCAAGTTGGGGCTCGACACGATTCGCGCCCTGCTCGGGCGGGTGGGCGATCCCCATCGTCGATATCCGGTGTTGCACATCGGCGGGACAAACGGAAAGGGCTCGACTGCCGCGATGGCTGCGTCGATCCTGCAGGCCTCCGGCCGTCGGGTGGGGCTCTATACCTCGCCGCACCTGATCGACTTTCGCGAGCGGATTCGCGTCAATGGCGGGATGATCCCCGAGTCGCGCGTGATCGATGGGGTGGAATTGTTGCGCACGGCCTCTCGGCCTGATCTGGCCCCGACATTTTTTGAGTTCACCACGGCGCTGGCCTTCCACTATTTTGCGGAATGTCAGGTGGATGTGGTTGTGCTCGAAGTCGGCTTGGGGGGACGGTTCGACGCCACGAACGTCGTGGAGCCGCTCGCAGCCGCCATTACGACGATCGGACTCGATCATGAGGCCTATCTGGGGGCCACGATTGAAGCCATTGCGATGGAGAAGGCGGGAATTATCAAGCCGGGAGTACCGGTGGTGCTGGGCCGCATCGGCGAGCCGGCCTGTCGGGTGATCGAGGACCGCGCGGCGATGGTCGGCGCCACGGTCTTTCGTCTGGAACGTGACTTCCGTTGTGAAGGAGCCTCCCCGGCCGATTGCCGGTACACCGGGCTCTCGCTGCGGGCTGAGCATCTCACCTGTCCCTTACAAGGTCGATTTCAAATCGACAACCTCGCCTGCTCCCTGGCTCTGATCGAACTCGCTCATGAGAAGGGGGTCACGGTGTCTGAGACGGCGGTACGTGCCGGCCTGCAGCAGGTTGTGTGGGAAGGCCGGTTGGAGATTGTCGGTCAGGAGCCGACGGTGATGGTGGACGGGGCGCATAATCCCGCCGCTGCGGCGGTCCTTGCTGAATATCTGGCCGAGTGGCGGCGTGTGAGGCCTGCGGCGCGCGTCAGCCTGATCGTGGGGATGATGCGCGATAAACATCCGCGAGCATTTCTTGCGCCGCTCCTGCCGCTGATCGATACACTGATCCTCACGCAGGCGGATCTGCCGCGCGCCGCGACCGGGGCGGAACTCCGTCTATTGCTCGAAGACGACGCACCGTTCGCGCAGGTCGCGCCGACCCCGTCGGATGCCTTGGCCATGGCCAAGCATTCAGCCGCTGCGTCCGATCTGATTTGTGTCACGGGCTCCTTGATGCTGGTCGGCGAGATCAAGGCCCTTCTTCGAGGGGACTCCCTCTCACCTGTTCGTGGTTGAGATGGGGCCAGACCGTCATCCGGTTTCACCCTGGAAGCGCCTGATTAGCCGTTTCCCGTCCATCCTGCGCCTGTCCATTCTTATTGGTCTGCTGGTGTTCTTCACGCCTTTGGCGCGAGGACAATCAACTGCGACCGTGGCTTCGCCCGCAAACCAGCCTCTCACGGTCACCGCCGAGCGCATCGATCATCTGCAGGAACAGGAGGTCTACGAGGCGGATGGATCCGTGGTGGTCACGCAAGGAACGTTACGGCTGACTGCCGACCACGTGACGATCAACGCATTGCCCGGCAGGCTGACCGCGACGGGCCACGTGCATTTCTGGGATTCGAACTCCGATCTCAAATCGGAACGCCTGGAATTGAATGTGAACACCGAAGGCGGCGTCGTCGCCAACGGCTCGATGTTTATCCGGCCGAGCAATTCGTTTTTCACCGGCCGGAGCATCCGAAGACTCTCAGAAGATCACTACCGGATCAAGGAAGGCACGTTTACCAATTGCGATGCGAAGGAGGGCGAAGTGCCCGCCTGGCGATTCACCTTCGAGGACCTCGATGTGAACGCGGGGGAAAGCATCGGCATGAAGCGCGCGTGGCTCTGTGCGAACGATACGCCGCTCATTCCTGTGCCGACCCTGACGTATCCGCTGAGCAACCGGCATAGCGGCTTTCTCATCCCTACGCCCGGCTACGATAACCGGTTCGGCTTGCACTATCAGCAGGGGTATTTCTGGGCGATCAACCCCAGCCAGGATCTGACCATCGCGCCTTCGTACTACAACAACCTCGGCTACGGCAGCGATTTCACCTATCGCTACTACCTCGATCGGCGATCCAGCGGGCAGTGGTTTGCAAGTTTCCTGCAGCAGACCAAACTGCCGAATGTGTCGGGCGTGGATCAGGTCAGCTCGGATGAGCGGCGTTTGCGCGGGTTGATCAGCGGCCAACATGTCCAGCAGGTGACGGACTCGTTACTGGTCAGAGGACAAGCGTCCTTTGTCTCGGACCGGCAGTATCTACAGCAACTCAGTAACTCCGGTACCCAGCGCGCGTCCCCCAGCGGTGAATCCTCCCTCCTCGCGACCCAGCGGCTTCCATACGGGAGCGCCTATTTCTTGGGCCAGTATCTGCAGCCGTTGAACTCCGGCGGCCCCGACACGTTCCAGCGGCTTCCCGAGGTGGGGTATGTGTTGCCGAACACGTCGCCGTTCGGGATGCCGTTCCTCCTGAACCTTGACACGAACTTCGTGAACTTTTACCGCGAACAGGGGTTTGCGGTGAATCGGATGGATTTCATGCCGGGAGTGACCACTGATGTGATGGATATCGGGCACGTGGTCGGCCTGACGCCGCACTTCAAATTCAAGGAACTCTATTACACGCGTGGGATTCAGGAGGCCAGCCCGCTGCATCGCGAGACGTTCTGGGCCGCATTGGATGCTTCGTCAAAGTTAAGCCGCCGGTATACTGGCGGAGAGGGCGGGAGTTTTCTTCACACGATCGAACCGAGCGTCATGTATGAATACGTGCCGGGAAGCGATCAGAGCAAGATCGCGCAGATTGATCAAATCGATGACATCCCTAAGAAAAATTTGCTGACCTACGCGCTCCGCACGAAGTTATTGGAACAACAGCTCAACGGGCAAAGCTTCAACTGGCTGGATCTGACCGTCGCGCAAAGCTATCATGTGGGGGCGGTGCAGACCCGCGCGCGGGAGTTTACCCCCGGCGTGTTGCCGTTCCTGGGTTCCTTGACACAGCCCTTGCAGCCTGCGACGGTAGACGTGCAGGGGCGCAAAATGTCTGATGTCTGGATGCGCGCGGTGATCGGCAATACGGCGCCGGAATTTTTCCGGCCTCCCGGGATCAACGAGGGGCTTGGAAAGAATCTGACGTCGGGCCAAATGTTGCCGCCGACCAATTCCTATCTGTCGGTGGATGCCTTTCTGGATCCGTACCGAGGGACGTTCAGTCAGTGGAATACGGACCTCCGGGTCCAGCAATCGAATTATTGGTACATTGAGGTCGGACAACGATTCAGCCATGACGGGAATCGAGTGCGACGCGGCGATATCTGGAATCCGGTTTCCTTCAACGAGGTGTATGCGCCCACCAAGGAAATTCAGTTCGCCACGGCCGGCGGAGGATTCCGGACGCCCTGGGGCTGGACCATTGGCGCGAAGGGGTATTACGATGTCAAAGGCGGGCGCAGCCCGGAATTCGATGTGGTGGCGCTCTATCAAAACCCGTGCAAGTGCTGGTCGCTCGGGTTGTACTACCTGCAATTCCCGGATCGGCAGAGTTATTCCTTCATGTTCAGTATGACGGGGATCGGCTGGACGGAAAACTTCGGAACGATCGTGGCGAGGACCATCCTGGGTCCGTTGCTGGTGGGTGATCGCGGGTTGCCATGGGCTGCGCCGGGCGGTCCTTACGGCCGAGTGCAAAATGCGCTTCCTGTGCAGTCGATGCCGATGGGTCGTTATTAGGTACCCTCTCAGGTGGAAATCTCCACCGGGAACCCGTCAGGAGATTCGCCCGAATGACCGGAATGAAGCACGTAATCGTGATCCGGCGCAGCCGGCGTCCTGTTCTCGCAACCGGCCTTCTGTTGTTGGCGATTGCCGGACAGGAGATCTGGCCGCCCGCTCTGTCCGCCACAGAACAGACAGTGCACTTAGAACGGGCAGCCGTGTTCCTCCGGGCCGGGGACTACCGCCAGGCGCTGGAGGCCTGTCAGGCGGAAGTAAAGGATGCGCCGTCCGCTCGAAGTTATGTTTATCTGACCTATGCGTACCATGCTCTCGACGGCTATCTGCAACATTTGGCGAACACCGATCAATGGGTTCGAGTTGAGCAGCTGTATCTGAATTTGTCCACGGGGCGAGTCGAGGATCTGCTTGATCCGCCGGATGTTCTGGCGCGGATTGCCAAAGAGGTGATCCAGCAGGCCGTGCAGCGACAGGCCGACGTGACCGCCGCCATGGCCGCGCGCCTGGACGAGCCACTGGTCAAACAGCTGTGGCAGGTGCAGACGGCATGGCGGCAGGCAAGACCGGATGATTGGTGGTCGGCGGCTCCTCCTCAATGGCAATGGGCGAGGCCGTGATTTGACTCTCCGCAAAACCATGTTATAGGATGACCAACTGTGCCTGAAGCCGCTTCAGGAGTGGACAAGCCAGCCGTACGTGTGGAGAGAAGGAGGATATTGTGGGAGGCGATGCGTTGAAAGCGACTGATGCAACGTGGGATGAGGATGTCATGAAGGCGTCCGAACTGGTCATGGTGGATTTTTGGGCGGTGTGGTGCGGCCCCTGTCAGATGGTCGCTCCGATCGTTGATGAACTTGCAACGGAATATGCGGGCAAAGTGAAGGTTCGTAAACTCAATACTGATGAAAACCCGGAAATCGCCGGTCGTTATCAAGTGATGAGCATTCCAACCATTCTGTTTTTCAAGAATGGTCAGGCCGTAGAACGGCTGGTCGGCGCGCGTCCCAAGCGCCAGTTTAAAGAGATCATCGATACGCTCCTTGCTCAACATTCCGGCGCTGCCTAGCGCCACATTCTCAGCAGCATGCTGACCGAGCTGCGCATCTCGAATTTTGGTGTCATCGAGCAGCTAGCCGTTACCTTTGGCGCCGGTTTCATGGTGTTTACCGGTGAAACCGGCGCCGGAAAATCCCTCCTCATCGATGCCGTCACTCTCCTCGTCGGAGGACGCGCGTCTGCCGATCACGTTCGTGCCCAGGCCGAAGAAGCCGAGCTTGAAGCGGCATTTTTGCTAACGCCGAATCATCCTCTCCTTGAGTTGTTGCACAACAAAGGATTTGCGCGCGCCGGCGAGACGGACATTCTCATTCGACGAGTCATCTCACGTACGGGCCGCAACAGGACGTATCTGAACGGCAGTCTCTGCCCTGTCCATCTTTTGGAGGAACTGGGCGGCGCATTGGTCGACGTGCACGGACAACACGAACAGCAGTCGCTGTTGTCGCCGTCAGCTCAGATGGACGCGTTGGACGCATTCGGAAAACTTCACGTGCTTCGGCAGGAATATCAGCGTGCCTATCGGCAGTGGCAGGACCGGGTGGCCGAACTAGAGACGCTGACCGCACACATCGCGCAGCGGCGGGAGCGGGAGGATCTCCTGCGGTTTCAATTCCAGGAGATTGCAGATGCGGGGATCGAGGCGGGTGAAGATGCGCGGCTCGAGCAGGAGCGTCCGCGGTTGATGCACAGCCAGCAACTCGGAGAATTGTCGGACCAACTCCATGAGATGCTCTATGCCGGCGACCAAGGAGTCTTGAGTCTACTGGCTGGTGCGCGGAAGCTCGCATCAAAAATGGAGTCGATCGACGCCACGACGCTCGAATGGGCCAGGACTGTGGATGAAGCGGTCGTCCCTTTGAGGGACCTGGCTGAACAAGTTCGCCGCTACCGTGATCGCGTGGAGGCCAATCCTGGCCGGTTGTTGGAGATCGAACAGCGGCTGGACCGGTTGCATCGCCTCATCAAGAAGTATGGCGGTTCGCTCGATGCCGTGCTGACCTTGCAGGATTCCCTGCGCGCTCAACTCTCTCAATTGGACGATGCGGAAACTCGCCTGCAGCAGCTGACGCGCGCGGTCGAGCAGGGACGATCCAGCCTGCTCGACATTGCCGGGCGTCTGTCTCGCAAGCGGCTTGAGGCCGCCAAGAAATTCATGGCTCAGGTGATGAAGGAATTGTCGGCGCTCCGGATGGAGCGGACGCGCTTTGCGGTGGAGGTCTCGCGCCTGTCTGGTGATGCGCCCTTTGGTCAGACGGGGCAGGATACGGTCGAGTTTATGTTTTCAGCAAATCCCGGAGAGCCGCTCAGGCCGCTGGCTCGGGTGGCCTCGGGGGGAGAACTTTCGCGGGTCATGCTGGCGTTGAAAACCATTTTGGCTGAGAGCGATCGAGTGCCTGTCCTGATTTTTGATGAAGTGGATGCCGGTGTCGGGGGAGCGGTTGCCGAGGTGATGGGCGCGCGGCTCAGGGATCTCAGCCGGCACCATCAGGTGTTGTGCGTCACGCATCTTCCGCAGGTGGGGTCTCAGGCGCATGCGCATTATCTGGTGGAAAAGCAGGTTCGGCACAATCGAACAGTCACGCAGGTTCGCCAGCTGAGCCTGGACGAACAGGAACAAGAAGTTGCGCGGATGTTGGCCGGAGTCACGGTGACCAAGAATGCGCGCGCGGCGGCGGCTGAAATGATTGCGAGCGCGAAGGATCGGCGGTAACGGCAGGGTCAGTTTGTGGGCGAGGTTTTGGCGATCGCCAGGGCCGGCAGAGAAGACTTGCACTCCCGCACCACTTGGGCAAAGAGCTCTGTCAGTCTGGGGTCGAAGTGGGTATCGGCTTGCAGAAGGATCTGTCGAATCGCCTCATCGATGGATGTCGGCTGGTGTCCAGGCATGTCTACCGTCAGGTTGTCGAATGCCTGGGCGATGGCGACGATACGTGCCAGAAGCGGGATGCCTTCGCCTTCGAGGCCGTGTGGATTGCCCACACCGTCGAAGCGTTCCTGATGATAGACCACGATTTGCCCGACCTCCGCTTGAAACCCGAGCGGTAACAGCATCCGGGCTCCCGCTTCGAAACAGTCTCTCGCATGAGTGCTGGCTTTCAGGCTTTCATCGTCATCCGCCGAATACTTGTAATTGGCGAGGCTGATCTTGCCGATATCATGGAGAAAGGCTCCCAGCGCCAAGGCCTTCTGGTCCGGCAGCGGGAGTGTCAGCTGGTTGGCCAGAAGCGACGCATAGAAACTGACTCGGCTGCAATGGTTGAGGAGTTGCCGGTCCTTGGCTTCGAGCAAATCGGATAATAATGGAATGAGCGCCGTGACGTCCGCCGCACTTCTCTGTGCTTCAGTTGAGGCATTGCCGATCGCGAAATAGTTCGATTGCAGATCCTTCCACGCTTGCGCTGCTTCCTGTTCGTTGCCCCACAAGGCGGTCGAAGTTTTTAAAAACGATCGCAAATAGTCGAGCCGCTGCTTTTTCTCCAAGGTCTGGTTGATCAGCGTGATGAGTTCGGTGACGTTGAAGGGCTTGAGCAGATAGCCGGCCGCCCCGTGCCGGATGCCTTCCATGGCAGACTTCAGGCTGCCGTATCCCGTAATGATGATGACTTCGATGTCTGCGTAATCCTGCTTGATGTCCTGCAGCAGGTCGATACCCTGGCGGTCGGGTAATTTCTGATCCAGCGTGATGAGGTCGATGTGCTGGTCCTTCAGAACCCGGAGGGCGGATTTGGCGGTGTCAGCGGAGTGGATGGTGAAGAAGGGGCGAAGAATAACTTTCAGCGCGTCTCGCGGGCCTGTTTCATCATCGACGACGAGGACCGACGGTTTTACGCTGATCTGTTCAGCTGATGCCTGAGTTCCCATCCAGAGCGCTCCCGGGTGCATTGCGAACTTCAGGAAAGACGAAACGCAAAACCTGTGCCGCGTACGGATACATCACTTGGCAATTTATAGCAGGTCTCTCTACTTCAGGCCACAAGAAGTTTGATGCGTGGGGCTCGTACTCAAAAAAATATGAGACATGTGCAGAGGCTTGTGTGTCAGGGTGTGTCATTCCTGAGGCATTTGAGTCTCGGCCTGTCCTCCGGTGTCCGGCCTGCTGATTCCCAATGTGTCCATGCGATACTTCAGCATGCGACGGCTGATGCCCAGCATGGCGGCCGCATGAGTTTGTACGTATGTCGTTCGCTTGAGCGCATCCAGAATGATTTCGCGTTCGAACTCCATGACGGCCTTTTCCAGCGATAATCGCCCCGCGAGTGTGTCATCCCGGAGCGACGACGAGCGGGTATCCGTTCGCAAGATGTTCGGCAAATGCTCGGGTGTGATGACCGGGGAGCCTTTCGACCAGATGAATGCCTGTTCGATGATGTTTTCCATCTCGCGCACGTTCCCAGGCCACGGATAATGTGAAATCAATTCGAGCGCGTCTTTGGTGAATTCCTGGGACGGACGTTTTTCTTCTTCGATGCGTTTTGAGAGAAAGTGCTTGGCCAGAAGCGCAATGTCTTCCCCTCGTTCGCGCAACGGCGGGAGGTAGAGCGCAATGACGTTGATACGGTAATACAGGTCCTCGCGGAACAGATTTTTTCTGACCATCTCATCGAGGTTTTTGTTGGTCGCAGCGACGATCCGGACATCGACCTTGATGGATTGCACTCCGCCGACCCTCGTAAATTCCCGTTCCTGCAACACCCGCAAGAGCTTCGCCTGCGTGGCCGGACTAAGGTCGCCGATTTCGTCCAGAAACAGCGTGCCCGTGTGCGCCAATTCGAACTGGCCCACTCGTCGTGCCGTGGCATCGGTGAACGACCCTTTCTCATGGCCGAACAACTCGCTTTCGATGAGCGTTTCAGGCAAGGCTGCGCAATTGAGTGCGATGAATGGGCGTTCCCGCCTGGCGCTGTTGTAGTGAATCGCTTTGGCGACCAGTTCTTTTCCGGTTCCGCTCTCGCCGGTGACCAGCACGGTGGTGCGACTATCGGCCACCTGTTCGATTTTGGCGTAAATTTCCTGCATGGAGGGGCTTTTGCCGATGAGGTTATGGAAGGCATACCGTTGCACAACCTGGGCGCGCAATTGACGGACTTCCTGCTCCAACTCCTGCTTGCCCAGCGTTCGTTCGATGACAATTTGAAGTTCGTCGACGTCGAACGGTTTGGACAGATAGTCGGCGGCCCCGAGCTTCATCGCATCGACGGCTGTTTTAACGGCTTTGGTCCCTGTCAACATAATCACCGGGACGGCTCGATTCTCGGTTCGCATCGTCTGGAGGGCGGATAGCCCGTCCGTTCCCGGGAGGATGACATCCAGGAGAACCAGATCGGGGGCATCGTGTTTGAAACGTCTGAGGCCCTCGGCCGCATCCGCCGCTTCGAGGATCTCGTACGTTGGTTCCAGCACCGTTCTCAGCGAGGCCCGGACACGCGGCTCATCATCGACAAGTAGTACTCGTTTTTTCATGTTACTCCCGTGCTGCTGACACTGTGGGGCATGTATCCTGAACCGGAAGATTCACGGAGAATGTGGAGCCCGCTCCCACGCGGCTTTCAACCGTGATGGCGCCGCCATGTTCCCGGACAATCTGATGTGCGGTAGTCAGCCCGAGTCCGGCTCCGTCACTGGCGCTATTGGAATGTTTCGTGCTGAAAAAAGGATCAAAAATATGTTCCAGGTGATCGGGCGGGATACCGCATCCTTCGTCCTTGACCTGCAATTGCACCCACGGTGGGTTGCCGGCTTGCGACAGAAGATGCGTATGGATTTGAATGATCCCGTGGCCGTTCGGCATCGCATCCAGGGCATTCAGCAGCAGATTCAACAGGACTTGCTTGATTTGTTGTCGATCAAGCGAGAGTGGAGGGAGCTGAGGCGCCAGGTGAGTCTGTAATTGAATGCCACGGTGCGCCGCGCTCGACGAGACGAAGCCGATGCAGGAGGCGACGAGTTCGTTCAGGTCGACTTCAGTGGGGTGAGGGGTCATGTAGCTGGCATAGTCGAGAATCTCATGGAGCAGGCGTTCGATGCGGTGAATGTCTTCTAGGGCCAGTTTGCTGAACTCGTTGATGAAGACCGGATCCTGCTGCCGCTGGGGGGCCAGTTGGACAAAAGTCTTGATGGAGGTGAGCGGATTGCGGATTTCATGAGCAAACCCGCCGGCCATGATTTCCAAAGAACGTAGTCGGTCTGTCCGTCTCATCAAGGTGGAGGAGCGACGGAGGTCGTTTTGTGTCAGGAGGTGATCGAGGCTGTTGCCTGCGATACGCGCGATCGTTTCGCCGAGGACCATGGCGTCTTCATCGAGGCGCGTATCCGTGTTGACTGGCCCCAGGGTGCACAGCCCGAGGAGCCGTCCCTTGTTCCGTAACGCGAGACAGAGGGTTGCACGGACCGCCGTCATGGCCAGGCCAACCGGAGAAGACGGTTTGTGGTCGTCATGAAACATATATGGCTTCCCTGAAAGACCTGTGACGAGGGGGTGATCGCTGGTCAACGCCGGCGGTAGTGATGAGAAATCGCTGTGTCCATGGGATGCGAGGAGACGATACTGGCCGTCTTCGGACTCTCGTATCCATACTGCCGCTTCTTGCAGGCGAGTATGTTGCGAGAGTGTCCTCACAATCGGGTTCCCGAGACGTGAGAGGTCCCGCGCGGCTCCCAGGGTTTCAGCAAAGTCACCGACCAGTCGAATGATTTCCATGGACCCTGAAAGAACGGGCGTGTGCCGGCTGTTGGGGTGGAGCGTCATAGTCCCGTGGGAGGAATACCAATCCAGACACCGGGTTTACCGTGGTGTCGACTGACCCACTGCGCGTATTGCGCTAGTGAGAGAAGTATATATGCGCCCTATTGTTTCAGCCAGAGGAATCCGGTTTTTCAGCGGCGGCGAGCAACATCTGCCCGGAGAGAGCGCGAACGAGTCGCGGTGTAATAGGTGTGAAGCGGGAGAGCTGAATGGTCAGGCTCTCTTCTTCGAACGTATGCACTTGTCCTGTACGTAGTGCAACACGGCACTGTGCCATGCGGTGTAAGGCCAGGCGGGGCGCTCCCGAAAATGCGTCTAGGCCAAGTTCATGTACGGCAGGCCTGTAGAGGCGGGCTAAATCAGTGGCAGGGGTGAAGACGTTCAAAATAAGTTTTCCGCCGGGGCGAAGCACGCGGAAGAGTTCTCGCAGCGTGTGCATCGGTGACCGCGCAAAACTTGGCGAGAGATTTGCCACCACACGGTCAAATGAATGGTCGGGAAAAGGCAGTGCTTCTGACGATCGGCCGAGCACCCATTGCTGGGTGATGGGTGCCGGTATGGAGAGGCGCTCCGAAAACAGCTTATCCAGGTGCTGTCTGGCCTCCTGTGCTGAGATCCGCGCCGCATGCAACGCGGTGGAGGAGAAGTCGATGCCGACATACCGGAGGGGTTTGGCATGGGGCCACGTTTGGGCGCGTAGGCGATACGAAAGGTTCAGGAGGAGCAACCGGGCGAAAGAATGCATCCCGCAGCCGATATCCAGAAGCCCGAGGTTTCCATCGAGTGGTTGCAGGAGTTGGTAGAGCTGATCGATCGAGTGCCAATGTGCCGGCAGCTCATCCATGGCACATGTGAGATCGGTGAGCGCTGACCAGAGTCGTTCGTTGCTCGCGGTACCAATGGCCTGTTTGTGGTGGAGTTGATCGCGTTCGAATCGGGCACGAGTGGACGTTGCGCGTGAGAGCGCCGGAAGCATTGTGGGACTAGGTTCGTGAATCGCCTGCCCCGCGTGGCAGAGGTGTGAAAGTTGCTGCCAACTTGCGCGCAGAGTCGACGATGGAATCCGTCCAGCAGTCAGGACGGACGACGGTAGCATCACTTTCCTGCCGTTTGCCCCCAGCTGAGAGAGCACCTCGTTCAAAAGATTTGGGGCAGGGGCCGGAATCGAACAGTCAGTGCCATCTTGCCCGCCGGTTATGACGACCACGTCCGTTCCGCACTGCGCGAGTTCATCTCGTAGCACAGTCACATCGGTATATTGTGCGGCCACCGCGTCGGCCAGAAAATGGTCAATGTCGAGCGGAATACCGAGCAGATTGCCCAGTCCCAGGCGCGCGCCGTCCAGATGTTCGCGTAACAAATCTCGATGGTGCAGGGTTATCAGGCACTGTCCGAGGTCGAGTGTCGGATTGAGAAGAATCAGGCGACGAAGCCGTCTGTGCCAATCACCTCTTCGCAGCGCGATACGACCGAGGAGGTCCGATGCCAGGAGGGTCAGAGGCCTTTGGGGCCAATTTTCCTGGGCGAAGGTCAGCACGGCATCAAGGTCGTCTTCCAGCGAAGTGAACGTGGTTTGCGACGGGTCGCCGTCACTAAGCCCGATATGGCGGCTGTGATCGTATCGCAGCACATGAAACCCGCGGCCGGCCAATGTATACGCCAGGGCTACGTAGGCGTGCTGCGTTGTGCCGTACTCCGGGCAGAGCAGCACCAGCGGATCATGCTCTCCGCCGCCGAGTGTGGGGAAATCATGCTGTAACGCAATCGTGTGCCCTTCACGGTTTCGCAGGCTGTGTGAGTCCGTGAGTACGGGAGCGTCAGCCTGCCGTTCGGCGAAATTCTGACCCGCGCGGAACCCGGGTTCCATGATGCCACGAAGTTTGTATTCGTGCGGGGAGGACAGACCGTCAAAGCGTATCCCGATTTGTTGCCGTTGTTCTCCTGATGCTGCACGGCTGGTTGTCGGCATCAGTTGCGCCGGACGTTTCCAGATGATCTGCGCCGTTAATGGTTGGTTGGCCTTCTGCGCTTGATGGGCGCCCGTTACGGATACCATCTCAATCGATTCATCAAGAGTCAGGCGGATGACCTGCGGATTTCCGGATAAGATGGCCTCTCCAGGCAGATCAATGCAGGCTCCGTTCAGGCTTAGATTGAGGATCCGGCCGGACGAGTGCGATGAGGAGGCCTGGGATTCAGTCACGTGAACGAGACAGGACACGTTCAGTCGAACGGCTTCGCGCCGGTCTTCCGGCATGGGCATGGATGAAATGAGACCGGTTTGGCGGCTCACGGTTGCTGGAGGCGAAGGAAGAATCAATCCTTCGAAGGTGATCTGTGTCGAGCCGTCCTTTAGGCCATCAAGCAGCGATCTGAGGACATTGAGCTCATGTTCGGCGGCGGGGAAAAAAGAAATCACGAAGTCTTTGATAGTTGGCAGAGGCAAATCCGCGGACGGTCGTTCATGCACCACGCCTTGAAGTTCCAGGAAGCTCACTGGGGTCTTAATGACGACATAGGCCGGCTGCAGGTGGATGGACGCCTCCAATCCCTGGATAGTCAGGAGCGCCCCTTCGGTACTCATATTGCGCAATAGCCCGCGAAGGGTTGTGCCCCCGATCGACAATTGAACGGGTAAGGAGAATGGCTTGCGTTCTGATCGGCGACGTTCAGGACGTTGTCCTGGGATGGATCGGGCGGGATTGTGACCATCAAACCGGGTAGACGAGGTGGTCGGGGCCGGTGATTCACGAGGCTGCGGCGCGAGCGAAAAGTCCTCCGAAGCAGGGATGCGAACCGTGATCGCCAAACCGCTGTCGGGCGTATGTTCGACCTCGATGGCGCCTCGATGTGCCTGAACAATCTGGTGTGCTTGAAAAAATCCTTCCGCCGAACGATCCTGGCCTAGTCTGTTATCCGGAGGCTGGCGTAGATCGCCGACCATCCCTCGAATGGTAAAGCTTGCATATGTAGGGACATGCCGCGGGTGCGATGCCGCTTCCTGTGAAGCAGCCCCACGGCTTTCCATGGCCAGTGCGGTGGTTTTCAGGATAAGCCTGGGGGGCAAGTTGTGAAAGGTGTATTGACGCGCATAGGCGAGCAAGATGTGCGCGAGGTTTTCTAATGCCGGACGCGAACCAAGTATGACTGGAAGATTGCCTGCATAATAAGTGGTGAGCCGTACGCGTGTGTCTTCTGTCTCATCTTGTGCAGTCTGGACAACCGTCTGAAGTACGTCGTTCAGGTCGAGAGGAACAAATTCCATGGGGCGGGCGTGAATCGCTGCTGCCAACTGCTGGCCAAGTTGGCTTGCTTGCGAAGCCTGAGCGATCATCGTTTCAACATGTTGCTCGATCCGGCTGTGTTGGATCGATGTTAGCAATCGTTGTGAGTCTTGCAGCAAAGAGGTGAGGGGCTGTTGCAATTGGCGGGAGACCCGGGCCGCCTCACGCGAGAGGGCGAGTTGGCGGTTGGTCTCCTGAAGGCGCGATTCCAGTTCAGCCAGGCGGTTCTGTTGAGCTTTCTGTTGAGACAGATCGCGTAGCAAGCCGACGGTTCCCAGGTAGCGGTTGGTGGAATCGAAGAGTCCTTTTGCTGTGATTTCTACGGTGATGGGTTCCGGCGGCGTATCCGGAAGGGATTTCCGGTACAACGTGCATTCCATTCGGCGAATTGAACGGCTGCCTGCCCGGCGCTCATTCAATCGGAACCGTGCGGTTGGTTCCTGGTGAGGAGGAAGCAAGAGGGAGTAGTGTCGACCGGCGAGTTCATCCGCGGTATACCCAAGCATAGCCGTGACAGTCGGACTCACATACACAAAGCGGCCGTCCGCGTCGAGTTCGTATGATAAATCGCTCAGTGTTTCGATCACACGCAAATGCCGTTGAAACGTGTGGTCCAGCTTCATTTGCAAGTCACGTTTTTCAAGGGCTTCCTGTACCGAAAAAAGGAGTTCAGTGATAAAGCCGGGAGATCGTTTGAACAGCAAAAAGTCGGCGCCGTGCTGCAGTGCGTGGACGGCAGTTTGTGAGTCATTCTCGTTGGTCTGGAGTAGGATCGCGGCGTAGGGAGCATTGCGACGGAGGCGAGCAAGTAGGTCCAGGCCCCGTTCCGGACTCAGATCCTGATCAATAAGGATGATATGCCAGTCGCCCTGACGGCTGAATGCGAGGGCTTCTTCGGACGAGTATCCGGCTTCGATGCGACAGCCGGCGAAAAAGCTTCTCAAGCTGGTTGTCACCAACTTGATTTCGTCTGGATTCTCATTGATGAGGAGGATATGAAGCGAGGGTTCGGGCAAGGACATGGAAGATCTCATGGTCTTCATGCAGGGGCGCGTTCAATATGCCCGGTAGCTATCTGCGCCACGGGAAACGCGCCACCGTACAGTGCTGAGCATACCCTCCCTCTCAGGCGAACAAATCTGTCCTTCCCGAACTGAGTGCACTGCATGACTGGTTCAATATCATACACCTTCCTGATAATCCCAGTCCGCCGCCCGAGGGGGCGGTTCCACTTCTGTAGGGGAAATTTGATTCGAGCGTCAAAACTGAAGTGGGCCGGCGTGGCGTGAAGGTGAGGAAAGTGTTCAGATTGGAGCCAGGCCTGGTGTGTCTAGTCTGCCAGGACTGATGTCTGGTTGGGCCTGGCCCACCACAGCAATCGTCCTGTGGTGGGCGCTCAACGGTTCCGATTAGTGCGCCGAGGCCGTGGTCGATGCCTGCTGACAAGCGCCAGGCGTCATATAAAGCAGATAGTTCCCCATGCCATGTTGAATATTGGGGTTTTGCAGAAGGTGATGGTGAACCATCACCATCTCGTAGTCGTCCTGCTTCGTCACCGGAAATCCTTTACCATCCCGGTAGACCTGATGGGGACGGAAGTCCCGGAACGTGCCGTCGGCATCTACCTCGGGAACGGTGCGGAGGAGCGTTTCCTTTGAAGTCGTATTCTCAAGCGCGACCATGAGTAGCTCGTCATGCCCGTGGGGATAGGCGAACTTGACGCAGCCATCCATGTTGAATTTCAGGGGCGCGGAAAGCACCGAGACACCGGGCTTAATCTCAATGCCTTCATCTGTCTGGTCTGAACCTCGTTGCGCGAATTTGCTGTAGCAGACGATGTTCACGCCCACCTGGTAGACGTCCATCTCCTGGACCTTCGTGCCCTTCGGGGCGACATACATCGTGAAGCGTGCCATCACGTCTTTCGTCGGCGGTGCCTTGTGGTAAAACGCAACTACGGACATGAGGTTTTGGCCTTTGCCCAACTTCACCCCGTATCCGTCCGGGAAACGGGCTTCCGTCATCTCCAGGCCGGCCCCGGCAAAAAATAACGGTTCTCCATCGCACGAGACGCTTGGCTTGTCATTGTTCAACATCAGAATGTGATGCAAGTAATTCTTCGGGAGCGGCTTGCCATCCTTGGTGAAGACTTCGGACTTGTAGCCGACCATATAGGTGTCCTCCGGCAATTGGAACACCTTCTTCGGCATGCTGGAGGCCAGATCGCCGTCGTGACCGGTCGGGAGATCGACAGGGCCGAATGTGAGCGTGACGGTCTGGTCGTCGATGGTCAGTCTCGTCTCGCCTAAACTCGGCATGGTTGGAATGGCGTGGTGATCATGTCCGCCGTCGGCATACACCATACTCGTGAGGCTCAATAACATGACTGCCAATAGAAGCGCACGATTCATAGGCCCCTCCTCGTTGTAACAGACCGGCCGTCCATGGGTGTGTGTGTGAAGCTCCGTCGGGAGTTACCGCCCGTCCGTTAAGGAGCCGTCGGAGGCGGGGTGAGTCGTTTCCACAGGTAGCTGCCGCCATGCTGCCGCGGCGGGATATTGTCTCTGGTGCCGACACGCACATACCACCAAATGCCTCTTGCTTCGGTGCCATCTTCCGAGAGAATGACTTCAAAGGCGCCTTCGCGATCATTTCCCGGTTGTTTCCACGTGCCCTGCCAACGTCGATCGTCAAAGCTGGTGGTGGAAAATTGTCCGCCTTGCCACGTGTAGGGACCGTTACCCTGGGCATTCAACGTAGCAACGTATTTCTTATTATCCTCGATTTCCGTCACTTCCCATTCGCCGCTCAAGTCGACGCCGTTCTGGACAGCCGGCTGCGTATCCGAGGCGCGATGGAGCAGCGCCGTGCGGTTGGCCGCCGTCTGTTCCGTTCCGCTGTCATGATGGCGTGTCGATTCATGCCAGGCCACGAGGATCCATCGGCCGTTTCGTCGCTCCAGTACGCCTGTTTCTCGAAGGGGAAGGACCATCCGTTGGGTAAGGTCGTCCGGGTTGCTGTACCGAATATAGTTCAATTCCATCGCGAACCAGGCGATATCATCGCCTTTCGTCCACATGCGGAGGCTGGTGATTGGAATTTCAAGTTTGACCACCGAGTCAAACTCGCTGCGCATATCGGCGGCCAGATCCGGCCATCCGATGTACTTGCGTCCGTCAATCGTATACCCAGTGGCATCCATGTCATGTGACATGTATTTCGACATGGTGGCAAGATCCCGTTCGGCATTGGCCTGAACGAGCGTCCGCAGGGTGGCCTCCGGATCACGCGGCTCCTCGGCTCGTGCTGTAGGAATGCATAACATTCCCATGAGCGGACCGACCAGAAGCCACGTTCGGAGGCCTATACTGAATGGACGATAGTGAGTCGGTTGCGCGTTCATAGAAGTGAACATGTGAAGGCCTTGGAGGCCTCTCTCTGCGGGTGCCACTGGCTTGAGGCTACCTGGTGCCTTGAGGCAGTGTCAATGGATATTTCCCTGATCAGGTGTGCCGGTCACGGTGCAGGCAACCACGGTAATGTTGTCGATGCCGCCCGTATCAATTGCGGCTTGGATCAGGGCATGGGTTGTGAGGGGGGGATTGTCTCTGTGCGAGTGCGCGATCTCCAAGAGGCGCTCGTCAGGCAACATGTTGCTGAGGCCGTCGGAACAGAGCAGCAGCAGATCGCCGGTGCGGAGTTCGAGCGTAAAGAGATCGCTGTCCACGGTGACGTCAAGCCCTATCGCCCTGGTTAGGACGTGCCGGTCCGGATGGCGGGCAGCCTGCTCTGGAGTGAGAGTACCGTCGCGGACATAGTCAGCAATAAGGGTGTGGTCTCGCGTGACTTGCGTGATGTGTCCTGCTCTGACCAGATACGCCCGGCTGTCGCCGACATTGAGAACCAGGAGCTGCGGGGTGGGCTCAGGCAGCAGGTGTGCCATGACCAATGTGGTTCCCATGCCGTAGAAGGGCGGGTGACGATCGGCATAGGCGCGGACGGCTGCATGGGCCTGTTCCGCCATGGTCGTGAGGAGAAAGGATTGATGCCCGGCTTGGTCGTCGCTGGGGTTCACAGAGCCGCGAATGAGGCTGGGCGAAAAGTCAGCGAGGGTGTCCATGACGATCCGGCTGGCCACGTCTCCTCCGGGATGTCCTCCCATGCCGTCGGCTACGGCCCACAACCGGCGTCGGTTGTCGACGAGGAATGCATCCTGATTGCTGGAGCGGACCAGTCCGCGGTCGGTTTGCCCGTATCCGGTCCATTCCCACCTGCCATGAGGTGTTGCCACGTTAACCGACCAGACCGAGCGACTGCGGCCCGTATTGCAAGACCAGCCGATCGTAGAGGCGGGCCGCGAGGGGCTCGAGGTTTTGAGTGTCGGCCGCATTGTAGCGAACGAGCTGGTCCAGGGCGGCGTCGTTGCCTGCGCGGTAGCGTTGCCACAACCGAACCGCCTCCAATCCGTCGAGCTGGAGCAGATCTGATTCCCGTGCAATGTCCAACTCCCGTTCGATGGACTTCAACCCTCCCTGCAAGCCGACGCGTCGGGCGGCAAAACAGAGATCGAAATGAGGGATCGACACTCGCAAGCCTTTAAAGCAGGTTTGCAGGTATGGCAGATCGAAGACCGTCCCGAAAAATGTGACGAGCAGGTCGGCCTGATCAAGTTCATCTTGAATGGCTTCCTGTGTGAGCGATTGGCCTTGGATTAAGGTGCGCATGCGCCCCTGGCGATGAAGTCCGACGATGGTCACTTGCCCCTCGCGGGCCGATAGCCCTGTGGTTTCAATGTCGAGGTAGAGAGCCCGCGCACCGAAGGTCTCAAATAGCCGCCAATGGTCGCGGGTGTGCAGGCAGTCTGCGAAATAGCGAGGGTTATGGAGGTCGAGGTGGGTCTGCGCAAGGGCCAGCTCTGTATCGTAGACGGCTTTACGCGCGGGGGCGATGCCGGTCAGGTGCGATTCACGCCGAAAGGCCGACCAATCGGCAATGCCGTTTTCCCACAGACGCCGCTCAGTCGAGGGGCCGATACCTTTCAGATGGACAAACGTGGACGTCAGCATAAGCGCGGGCGCGAATTTTTCAGACAGGATTGTAACCTTGATTTCAAGGGATAAACAAGTTAGAGTCCGCGACTGGTGCGGAGTTTCGTCATTATGGTGTGGCGGAGACTACCACGGCACAGATGAGGGGTCATGACCACGAACGGCACGGTGAAACGAATTCGAATCACGGTCGGCGGCGTCAAGCTGGATGCCGAGTTGAAGGGGACGAGAACAGCCGAAGAATTGTATCGGGCCTTGCCGGCGGAGGGGCCGTTGAATGTGTGGGGCGAAGAGTTCTATTTTAAAATTCCTGGCGTGAAAGATCACCGAGAGACAGCGACGACGCAAGTCAAAATCGGTGACGTGGCATTCTGGGGAGCCGGCCAGGTCTTGGCGATTTTCTTTGGACGCACGCCGATGAGCATGGGGGCTGACCCTGTGCCTGCCGACCGTGTGAACGTCATCGGACGGGTTCTGGGTGACGCGGCGACACTTCGGCAGGCCATGAACGCGAGCACCATTCGGGTGGAGAGAATAGAGCCGACGGCGTAGGGTCTTTTGCGGCGAACCGAGCAGGGGAGCGATTGCCATGAGACTGGCGAAGGAACGGGTTCATCATATGGCAGATTCGGTGATCGCTCGTTTGCATGAGTTGAGCTATCTCGAGGTCACCGGAGATCGAAAGGCGCTTCGGGAGTCGTTGGAACACACGATGACGGAGGAGCTGATGGTGGAAGACCGGCTCAATGCTGAGGTGCGTAGGATGATGCAGCCTTACGAACGGCAAATCGAGCAAGGGCAGGTCGACTATCAAAAGATGTTCACGATGATCAAGCAGAAGCTGGTGCGCGAACGCGGGATCATTTTATGAGTGGCTGCACCACTCGGGACTGGAGCCATACCCGTGATCAGTGACGACAAAGCCAGCCATCTTGCCCATCTGATACTTGGCGCGTTGAAGAAAAGCGCTCAATGCAGGCTGACTGAGGAGGACGGGAAGATCTTGCGCGAGATCAAGCGAGTGGTCGCTGCGGAACTCGCCCTGGACGCGGACATTGATAAGAAGGTGCGGGCGAAACTGGCCTCCTATTCGAAGCAGATTGTGGAAGGCAGTCCGGAATGGGACGTGATGTATCGAAAAACGTCCGAGGAAGAACAGAAAAAACGCGCCAGGCCATGACGCGCTGGCGAACGAGATCAACGAGGTGGTGTGATGAGAGCGAGTCTGTGGATAGCCCTAGCCGTGGTTGTACTGTCGTTTCCGGCCTGTGCCCATGAGAAGCCGAAACCGCTCGTGCCTCTCGACCTGGCGTACGGTGCCAAGGCCGATGCGAACGCGCTGAACAACCAGGGGCGGCAGGCATTTCTGGCCGGCCAAATGGCTGAGGCCAAAGAGTTCTTCGGACAGGCCATCAAAGCCGCACCGGATTCCGGGCAGGCGCATTACAACTACGGGTTAGCGTTGAACGCCTTGGGGCAAACCGATCAGGCCCGGCAGGAATTCATCGAGGCGGCGAACCTGGCTCCCGGCGACAAGGTCATCTGGGACTCCCCGGCATTGCGCCCGTTCGGGAACCCCGAGGCCCCAAAGGGGCCGGCAAGGGAACATCCTTATGGAACGAACCGGCCCACGATCGGCAGCGGACCACGGTAACGGCGACGAAGGATAGTTGAGAAGGAGAGACACGCGACATGGCAATTGGAGTAGCAGTGGGGGCAAAGGCGCCGGAATTTTCCCTTCCGGATCAGGACGGCACTGTCGTGACGCTCAAAAGCTTGAAGGGCAAACAGGTGGTGCTCTATTTTTATCCCAAAGACGATACCTCCGGTTGTACGAAAGAGGCCTGCGATTTTCGGGATTCACTGGCGCCGATTAAGAAGGCCGGGGCGGTCGTGCTGGGAGTCAGCAAGGACGGGAAGGCCTCCCATCAGAAGTTTATCGCCAAGTACGGCTTGCCGTTTGCGCTGTTGAGCGACGAAGATGCGGCAGTGAGCACGGCGTATGAGGTCTACAAAGAAAAAAGCATGTACGGCCGCAAATACCTGGGTATTGAGCGCAGTACGTTTGTGATCGACGCAACGGGCCGGATCAAAGCCGCCTTCCGGAAAGTCAAGGTGCCGGGTCATGTGGATGAGGTGTTGGCAGCGCTGAAGGCGTAGTTGCGCTCCGGATCGCGGAGTGGTTGCGCCGGTGACTCCTCGTTGGCTCCTATGGATCCCCTCGAAAAACCATCCCATGCTCTCCGTGCCGCGGCCTTGTCTCTCATCCCCGGGCTCGGCCATCTCTATATCGGCGAAAAGCGAGGCGGGCCGCTGCTCGTCGCGGGTGGGCTGCTGACTATCATGTGGACGAGCTGGTTCTCCTTTGCCCTCGTGCCATTGCTCGGCCTCGTGTTGTTCTGCATGGGAGATACCTATCTGATCGTCAGCCGCGACCGCGGACTCTTTTCCTAAGCACGCATGTGCTGTTCAGCAGAGAAGGCCAACCGCACCATGTCAGATTTTGTTCGTCCGGGGTTGCGCGCCATTTGCTTGGTTCTGTTTGCTATCGTGTCCGCTGTGACAACGGGCGAAGCGGCCGAGAAGCTGCCCGGCACGCTCACGGTGCGCGATGTGCTGACCTTGCCGAATCATGCGGTTCGAATAGAGGCGCAGGTCGCCGCGAAGACGGGGGCCGCAAGTCCGCCGTTGGGCGGGGTAGTGCTGCATCTGCAGATCGACGGCAGGGAAGTTGCCATTGGCAAGACCAATGAGACCGGCCAGGTTTCATTCGACTATCTGGCGAAGATGCGGGGCATGAATGTGATCAGCGTGTCGGTCGATGCGGAAGCTCCCATCGCGGCGGAGAACGTCGACGCGACGCTGTGCGTGTGGGAACGCCGGCGGCCGATTCTGGTCGTGGAACTAGCCGCGCTTGTTCAACCGGCACCCACGTCGTCGGCAGCGGCAGCCTCGTCTGTTACCGGGTCAGCGGATGCCACGGCGCCAATGCCTTTTCCCGAAGCCGCCGAGGAATTATCCCGGCTGACCCAGTATTATTACAACGTGGTCTATGTGTCGGGCGACGAACAGGGGCCGATGGGGAACGCATCCATTGGACAGGTGCGCCGGTGGCTGAAGGCGCATCAGTTTCCGACCGGGTTCGTGGCGCCACCGATGCCGGGAGGACTGAGCGCAACACTCGATGCCTTGAAGAACGATGGCTGGACGGCCATGAAATCCGGCATCGGCCGCACGAGAGCATTTGCGGACATGCTGCTGCAGCATCGCATGGAGGTGGTGGTGGTGCCGGAATTGCCCAAGGGCGAATTGCCCCGCAAAGCCAGGGGTGCGAAGGATTGGAAAGAGGTGAGAAAGAAGTTGTGAGCAGGATGGAGGGTCCCTTTCCTGCTCGCGCAACGCGCGGTTTCAGAAAGCCCTCGCATGGGCAAAGGCCTCGCTCCGCGAGCCGGGGTTGGGTGGGTAAGAATGGGGCGTAATTGAAACGGAGCTCCATCCTGCTCACCTTGGAGAGGAAGCGCAATTCACTCCGCGGTCGAATCATGGTATGTTCAGCGCCCAATCGGGTGTCATCTCATCGAAGGAGCACAAGCCGGTATGTTGCTAGAAGGTAAAAAGGGTCTGATCATCGGTGTGGCCAATAAGCATAGTATCGCCTGGGCCATCGCGCAGGCCGCCGCGCGGGAAGGCGCGCAGATGCTGTTCAGTTATCAGAACGAACGGTTGCGCGAAAACGTCGAAGAATTAGTCCAGACCCTTCCGGGCGCTTCAGCCTGCGTCTGTGATGTCGGAGATGACAGTCAGATCGACGCGATGATGAAACAGGCCGCCGGGAAACTGGGTCGATTGGATTTTGTCGTCCATTCGCTCGCCTTTGCTCCGCGTGAGGAACTGACCGGAGAATTTGTGAACACCACCCGCCAGGGATTTGCGACGGCCCTCGACGTGAGCGCCTATTCGCTCGTCGCCGTCACGCGTGCGGCGATGCCGTTGATGACGGAAGGCGGTTCAGTCGTCACGCTGACCTATCTCGGCAGCGAGCGAGTCGTCCCGCATTATAATGTCATGGGCGTTGCCAAAGCCGCGCTTGAAGCGACGGTGCGGTACCTTGCCCACGATCTCGGGCCGAAGAATATTCGGGTGAATGCCGTCTCCGCCGGACCAATCAAAACATTGGCGGCTCGCGGCGTGTCCGGGATCAGCAAAATGGTGGACCACCACCGTGCATTCGCGCCGCTTCGACGGGCGACCGAACAGGGCGAAGTCGGCGATACGGCGCTGTTCCTCGTGAGTCCATTAGGCCGCGGCATCACCGGCGAGGTGATCTACGTCGATGGGGGATACCATATTCTCGGCTCCCTGGCGTCCGCCGAGTAGGAAACCGGAAGCCCTGTCCGCACGAGCCCTGCTGTGCGTCGTCTCCAGATCGCTCGAGGTGCGGCCTCGGCGGAATGTGGCGTTTCTTTGTCCGCTCGTTCTTCTCCTCTGCCTGGTCATCCTCATGACGGCGGGCCTGCCGCTGCCTGTCGTCTCAGCCCAACTCTCGGCCAGGGAAGAAGACGGGTTGATTGGAGCCGTGCAATCCGTTGACACAACAGACAGCCTCCTGACGCAAACTGACCGGTATGATCCGCAGGGCCGTATTCTCGAACGGATTCAGGGTGGGAAGGATGCGTCACAAGGTTTGTGGCCGCTGCGATTTACCTATGTCTACGATCACGACGGAAACCGTCTGGCCGAAGTTGTGCGTGATGCGCGAGGCGAACTCGTGAAGGAGACCCGTGCGGTCTATGATGCGCGGGGCAATCGCTCCGCCGAGTTGGCGGCATGGGGCGACGGGACGTTCGAAAACGTGTCCCTGTATGTATACGACGACTCTCACCGGCTCAGGCGTGGCCTGCATTACAATGCGGTGCAGGTCGTCAACCGGAACCTCTATGCGTATGATGCCGCCGGGCGTCTCGTACAGGAGCGATTCGAACGGAATTATCGGTATGACGCGGCCGGTCATCAGGTGGTAACAAGCGATCGGTTCGATGTGGGGCACGACGTGACGATCATCTACGACGATCGCGGACAGGTGCGGGAAAAAGTCGTGTCGGATCTGCGCGGGCGAAGGCATGGCCATTCGGAGTTTCGCTACGATGAGCGGGGCAGCCAGATCGAGGAACGCATCTATGATGCCGGCAGACGGCTCACGGACCGGAAGACGTACCGCTATGACTACGATACGGCGGGGAACTGGATCACCGAGACGTTTCAGTGGTGGGAGGTGCGTGATAAAGAAGTTCGGATCAAACAATCCCATGTCCGCGAGCGCCGGATCACCTACTACTAAGGCGTCCGTTCCACCACGCCAAGACAGGGCCTGCCCTCGCGAGGGAATCACCGTTGTTCGTGCCTATTGTATCTGTGCCTCGGCTTTCGATTGCGCAAGGCGCGGTGTCCGGCGGAGGAAGCTGTGCAGTATTCGAAGGAGTGGAAAACGGTGTTGAAATATATCATGGCCGTCCTACTGCTCTGCCTAGCGGGCCAAGCGGATCTCCGGGCGGGGGATGATCCGCCGCCGCTGCAGACCCGCGGCCCTCTGCGACAGTCCCGTGACAATCCACGCTACTTTGTCGATGCCGGCAACCGGATCGTGTATCTGACCGGTTCCCACTCGTGGGAAAACTTTCAGGATATTACGCAGACGTTCGCCTATCCGGCCTACCTCGATCGGCTGGCGTCCCTGCATCATAATTTCATTCGCTTGTGGGTGACTGAATTGATTCGTTTGGAGGGAGGATGGCTCGCGAATCCTCCGGCCAATGAAAATGATGTCGAGCCACTTCTGTATCTGCGAACGGGACCGGGCCTTGCTCTGGACGGCCGGCCACGACTCGATTTGTCCCGCTTCAACCCTGCCTATTTTGATCGGCTTCGCTCCAGAGTCATACAAGCGGGACAACGCGGTATGTATGTCTCCGTGATGTTCTTTCAAGGCTTCAGTGTGGTGACGCCGGACGCGTGGAAGGCGCATCCGTTGAACGGCAGCAACAATGTGAACGGCATTGACGGCGATGCCAACGGCGATGGGCTGGGTATGGAAGTTCATCGATCGCCAGGGGTTCAGGTATCGCAGGTCCAGGAGGCCTATGTGAAGCAGGTGCTGGAAACGCTTCATGACCTGGACAATGTGCTCTACGAGGTGGTGAATGAAGCGACCCCCGAGTCGGTCGCCTGGCAATATCACCTCATTCGCGTCATCAAACGTTATGAGCGTGAACGCGGCTTCATGCCGCATCCGGTCGGCATGACCTTCTTTCAACTCGGAGAATTCGGCGGTGGTGAAAACCGCTTCCTGTTCGAGAGTGAGGCCGACTGGATCTCTCCGGGCGGTTACACGAAGTATGCCCGTCACCCTCCTGCCGCGGACGGAAGCAAAGTGATGCTCCTCGACACCGACCACATCCACGGCATCGGCGGCGATCGGGACTATGTGTGGGAAAGTTTCTTTCGGGGATACAACCCCATTTATATGGATCCGCTCGAGGCGGTGCACGGGCTCACGATCGGCGAGCCGGTTTTGAATGAGCCGCAGCACGAGCGCGCGCGCGTGGCGATGGGACAGGCGCGCCGGTGGGCCGAACGACTGGACCTGAGGCGTGTGACTCCGCAAGGCGAACTGGCCTCGACCGGGTACTGTCTTGCTGATCGGGGGCGCGAATATTTGATTTATGTCCCGGCTGGCGGCGTGACAGCGGAATCTGGCGATGGGACGGGGACCCGACCGGTGACCATCAATTTAAGCGGCGCAAGCGGCCCCTTCACCGTGGAGTGGATGGAGTTCGAAACCGGACGCACGAACCAGGAGGACCTCCTCATTGGCGGCGGCGAGCGCATGCTCACCGTACCCTTCCCGGGCGGCGGGCTGCTGTATCTCAGGAAGATAGACTAGGCGTGTTCATCAAAACGGGAGAGCCGGGATCTGAGATAAATCGAGAAAACGATTTCTCGAACATCTTTCAGCAGGAGAACAAGATGCAACGGATCGGTCGGCGAGGGGAGACAACAAACACGCGCGTAAAACGATCTCGCACCTTATCTTTGGCATGGGTCACCAAGGTGTGAATTTCTGCAATGTCGGCAGCCTGCAACGTCTAGAGCACAGCCCTGTTCGATCGATCCCATCGCGAGTGCGTACAAGCCGATGGTGATTTCGGCGGCCAGCCTCACATACGTCTGCGATCATCCGCTGTGCTGATTTTGCAGCGCCTGATTCTGAAGGAAGCGACTGAGGGCATCCTGTCCGCAGGCGAGAATTTCGACAGCGTGATGCGGCTGAAGTGTCACGATGTTGCGCTCAAAGATCACTCAGCAACTAGGCAGCGTTAAGACACTGCCGTGACAATGTAAGGCCACGATAGGAGGAGTTGGAACGATCGGTGCTAGGGCGTCAGCGGTCCGGTGACCGGGCTTCCGGGTTTGGCCTCGATCGAGGGTCCAGCGCCTTCTTGCGGCAGGATGCGAAAATGGGTGACGGCAAAAGAGACCGCTTGCCCGACCGTAAAATTGCAGCGGCGAAATTCTTCCTTGTTCATGCGCGAGCGGAGAATCAGTCCGTCCGGGGTCTCAATCTCAAGCCGGTAGGCGACGCCTAAAAAATAGATATGCCGTAACTTGGCCTGCTGACGGTAGCGCGTGGGATCTTCCGCGACCTTGACGTAATAGGGGCGGAACCCGACCTGCAACTTCTGGCCGTCTGAAAACCCGGGGGCGGGAAATTCGAGCGAACCGACCTGGATTTGATTGCGCCGCACCACGCCTTCCACGATATTCATCGAGCCGATAAACCGCGCCACGAACTCGGTGGCTGGCTCTTCATATACATCCGCGGGGGAGCCGGCTTGTTCCAGCTTGCCTTTGGAAAACACAATAATACGCCCGGACACCTCCATGGCTTCCTCCTGATCGTGCGTCACGAACAGGCTGGTCACGTTCAAATCCGTGTGGAGGCGAATCAGCCACTCGCGCAACTCCTGCCGGACCTTCGCATCGACCGCGCCGAACGGTTCATCCATCAGCAGCACGGACGGGCGTGGGGCCAGGGCGCGGGCGATAGCGACACGCTGCCGTTGCCCGCCGGAGAGCTGGTGGGGGTAGCGGCCGCCGAGTCCATCCAGGCTCATCAAGGCCAGGAGTTCCAGGACACGCTGTTCGATATCCCGCCGGTTCCATTTTTTGATCTTGAGGCCGAAGGCGATGTTGTCGAACACTGTCAGGTGTTTGAAGAGGGCGTAATGTTGGAAGACGAAGCCGATGTTTCGCTCCTGCACGGTGAGGTCATTGACCCGCTTGCCGTCGATGAAGATCTCGCCCGAGGTCGGCGCTTCCAGGCCGGCAATCAACCGTAACACGGTGGTTTTGCCGCTGCCGCTGGGGCCTAGCAACCCGAGCAGTTCGCCTTCGTTCACCACGAAGGAGACGCCGCCCACCGCCCTGGCGGAACCGAATGATTTTGTGAGTTCGCGCACTTCTATTTTCACCGGCTTACTGCGCTCCCGCTTCCGCGACGGTTGTTTCTGCCCGGGCCTTGGCAATTTCCAGTACCGTGAGAATTGCGAAGGAAACGGCGAGCAGGGTCAATGCCACGGCATTGGCCGCCACATAGTTGAAATCGACATAGCTTTGGTAAATATGCAAGGTGGCGGTCTGTGTCAGCAACAGGATATTGCCGGAGACCACGAGCACGGCCCCGAATTCGCCGATCGCGCGCGCGACCGTGAGGGTGGCGCCATAGACCAGGCCCCAGCGCAATGCGGGCAGCGTCACCTTGAGAAACACCTGCCACTCGCCGGCCCCTAACGTCCGTGCAGCCTCTTCTTCTTCGGTCCCCAGTGTTTGCAGCAGTGGCGTGAGTTCCCGCACCATGAATGGAAACGTGACGAAGAGCGTGGCGAGAATCATCGCAGGCAACGCGAACAACACCTTGATATGAGCCTGGCCGAACCATGCGCCCAGCATGGTGTCCGGTCCGAACAGCAGGATTAGCATGAACCCTGAGATCACGGGCGAGACGGCAAAGGGCAAATCGATCACGCCGCTCACCACACTGCGGCCCCAGAATTGTTGGCGCGCCAGCACCAGCGCCGTCATCGTCCCGAAAATAAGGTTCAGCACGAGCACGATCAGCGTGATTTCAGCGGTGAGCGTGAATCCGTGCAGCGCTTCCGGCCGCGAGATTTCCGTCCAGAACGCCGCCAGCCCCTCGCTGAAACTCTGGCTGGCCATGTAGAGGATCGGGCCCACCAGAAGGACCAGAAAGTAGACCCAGACGATCCCGATCAACAGCCAACGCATGCCCGCACTCCCGTTATGTTCACCACGGTTTCAAGCCCAGTTCACCCTTCAGTGCGCAGCAGTCGGCAGCGCGGAATCGTGGCTCGGCTGGTCATCTTGCCTCGACCAGAGAAACAGGTTGGGTAACCGTTCACCCGGACGCCGGGTCAGCCGTTCCAGCAGCAACAGCACTACAAACGATATGAGCAGAATCAATACTGAGACGGACGTGGCTGCCTGCGGGTTGTAGCTCTCGATTTCTCCGTAGACATAGACCGAGGCCACCTGTGTCTTCATCGGGATATTGCCCGCGACGATGACGATGGAACCAAATTCGCCCAGCGCTCGCACAAAGGTGAGGAACACGCCGGTCAGCAGGCCGGGCAGGACCGACGGCACCGTGACCTTCCAAAAGGTGGTCCAGGGGCTGGCTCCGAGGGTGAACGCCGCTTCCTCCTGATCGCGCTCCAATCCCATCAACACCGGCTGCAGGGAGCGAATCGTAAAGGGCATGGTGACAAAGAGCATCGCCAGAATGATGCCGGGCTGGTTATACAGCACCGTCAGCCCACCCTGTTGGAGCCAGGTACCCAGGACGCTCGTCGGGCCATAAATCGCCGCAATCATCAATCCGGCGACAAGGGTGGGGATGGCGAATGGCAGATCGACCAACGCGTTCAAGAGCCAGCGGCCGGGAAATTCGTAGCGTACCAAGACGAGCGCCGAGATGGTGCCGAAGACGGCATTGATGGCGGTGGCGATTGCCGCGGTTTCAATGGTCAACCACAGCGCCGCCGCCGCTTGGGGCGCCGATAAATCCTGGATGAAGCGATCCCATCCCGCCGCGACAGACTGTTGCGCGAGGGCCGCCAGAGGGAGAAAGATCAGGAGCAGCACATAGCCAACGGCCGCAGACCGTAGTGCCAGGCTGATTAACAGATGAGAGGTCAACGATCGTTCCTCGTCCTACCGTTTCGACACATCTTCGACAATCTTCGTCCAGACACCTTGTGCGCCGAAGAGTGTGGTGCTCACTGACTCCCATCCGCCGAGCTCTGCAATGGTGAACAGGTGCGCCGGTTGCGGCAGTGTGGAAGCCGATGCAGGGGCCGCTGTGCCCCGGTCCAACGGGCGGAACCCCAGTTCAATAAAGGCGGCTTGCGCCTCCGGTCCGTGGAGAAAGGCAACGAACGCGTCGGCCAGATCCTTGGCCTTATGACGATCGGCGTAGGTATCGACCACCGCCGCCGGGTTTTCGATCCAGACGGTTTCGTCCGGCACGATGATTTCGTAGGGGCGGCCGCTTTTTACGCGCGGCAACAATTCGTTTTCATAGGTCACAATCACATCGCCGACGCCGCGCTCGAAGGTCGTTACCGATTCTCGCCCGCTTTTGTCCATGACTTTCACGTTGCGCTGGATGCGCGTGAGCAGGTCGACTGCCTGCGTCGCAGCCGCGTCCGGAGCAACCGGTTTTCCCGCTCGTTGTTCGGCGAGTTTCAGCCCCGCGCCATAAATCGCGATCACATCCCACATGGCGCCGCCGGACGTTTTCGGATTCGGATACAAGACTTCGATGCCGGGTCGCGCCGCGTCTTCCCAGCCCTTCACGCCTTTGGGATTGCCCTTCCGGACGCCGAGGGCCACGACCGAGGCGGAGATCATGCCCCCATGCGGCGCCTTTCTCCAGTCGTGCGTGATCAGGCCGGCTTTGACGACTTGATCGACATCGCCCTCCAGCGAGAGCACGGCGACATCCGCATCGAATCCGCCGATGATAGCGCGGGCCTGAGCGCCCGAGGCGCCATAGGAGCTGCGCACGCGGACATCCTGCCCGGTCTTCTGTTTCCAAAAACGTTGGAAGGCGGGAATGATGCGTCGTTCGTAGGCTTCTTTGGGCACGCTATAGGCCGCCAAAATCAGATCGCGCGTTTCTGCCGCCTGTGCCGGGGCGGAGACGGTCAGCCAGGCTCCATACGTCATGACAGCGACCAACAAGCTCGTCACCGCGTGGTTGATGGTACGCATTAAGATCCTTTCACCAGGTTGTTATGGGCGAATCGACTCAACGTGTAATGGTCGAGAATATTGGCAATCGCATCGCGCACTTCCCCCATGGCCTGCTGTAATGGGCAGGACGGTTTGGCGGCATAGGGGCAGTCGGAACATTTTTGATAGGCGGTTTTGCTGACACAGCTGATCGGGGCCAGAGGGCCGTCCAGGATACGGATGACCTGGCCCAGCGTGATCTCTTCCGGGGACTTGATCAGCGAATAGCCGCCACGAATGCCGCGCCGGCTCGCCAGCAGCCCGGCGCGTTTGAGGGCGAGCAGGATTTGTTCGAGAAATTCCACGGGAATGTTCTGCCGCTCGGCAATCTCATGGCGCTGAAGCACGCGGCCTCCGTAGGTCTCGCAGAGCTCGAGCAGCGCGCGGAGTCCATATTCACTCTTCTTGGAGAACTTCATGGCCTAGATAGTTGTCTAGTGAGTTGCTCAAGAACTGGAAGAATAAACCTTGCGGATATCCTGATTCAAGCGCCTTGTGGAGTCTCTTTTCTTAGCCAATATAGTTTCAGTTGAACAGGGCAATGAATTGCAGCAGGTTGCCGCAGCACAAGGCGAGTGTCACGATTCAAGAACACCTTGGTGAATTTTCTACGGCTCCCGATCGAAGTCCCGCTCGCACTCACCGATCAATTGAATCAGGATCTTCCGGAGGTGGAGAGCGCGGAGTCGGTGTGGAATCGGATTACCGTGAATCGCGTGGAAGTGTCAGCGAGGAGAGAATGGCGTGCTTAACATCCAAGCTTAGGCACGGCTTCAGGCGGCGAGCGGGAGCGGCTGGTTAACCATCTCTTTTCAATCGTTTCCTGATCCATAACGGATTCCTCCGGCAATCCAATACGGCATGCACACGAACCACATTATTTCCCTCCACACTGTAATAGATGGCAAAAGGGAAGCACTTGGAGAGGCAACGGCGATGACCGTATATGACTTGATGAATTCCGGCGTAAACGAGAAGGGAATCAATGTCTGAGAATAAGCAGTCTAGGAAGTAGGTCCCAAGACCGGCTTCCCGGTCTTCATAAAAGTGGAAACCCTGGATCAAATCATCCTGGGCTTCGTCCAGAAGCTCGATTCTCACGAGAGCTTGTTTCGGATGTCCGCTTTGGCGGCCTCCCAATCAATGAATCGAGATTGCCCCTCGGCGAGCCGCTGGCGGCGTTCATCGAGGATGTCCTTGTGCCAGGCAGGGGACTCAATAGCCTCTGGGGTACGGGCAAGGTCTTCCCATAGAGACTCCATCGCAGCAAGCTTCTCTTGAAGGCTCATGGCTTTAAGTGGGAGATTGAACGACATGAGCTCAGTATACCTCAGCACCGAACAGATTCAAATCCCTTTGCCTATCGTTCCTGGTGGTCGGCCTCGGCGAGCGACGCGAGCCAGCGGTCCTGTTGACCATGAGGTAAAGGCTGGAACGGATACTTTCATTGGCAGTCCGCGTTTTTCGCTCCGCATTCCTTGCATTTCATATACGGAAATGAACCTTCTGGAATACGACCGAACAATAGTTCAGCGTTCGCTTGAAACAGATGGTAACAGTAATCGAAAACACCCTGAACGTTCAACTCCGCGATGCCCCGGTTCCTCGGGTGATCCAAGTGGTGGATTAGTGCGTTTGCGTATTCCCGCAGCATCGCTAATTTGGGAAACAACCGTGAGCGGATCACGTTAATGTTCAAGGTTATCTTTCGACACTTCGCGCAGGCAATTGCGGCATCCTCGACGATACAACTTTGAATCTGCTGCATCAGATACGTGTCTGCCGAACGCGTGGCGAGTGCAACGACGTAAGCGCTCGATAGTTTTTCCATCCAATCGCGGCCACTTGAGAAGGTGTTGTAAGCGCGCAGTGCAGTAGTTCTCTGAACGATTGCCATTGCAACTTGTACCGCTGGCCCTTCACCCGCTCTCAGGCCGACGGCCTCAATGGGGTGCGGCGAAAAAGCCAAATTGTCGGTGCTCGCATCCATTCGAATCCTAACGTTCCAAGAGATCTAACGCTTGAATATATTGGCCGGCATTGTTCGCGGATACTACGTGCCGGCTGTCGCACAATTCATGTGTTGATTCATTGACGTATCAACTCTATCCCCAACGCAGGGGTAGCGTGCTGTACAGTCCCGCATAATACCGTTATAGGTGCGAAGGACTCAACGCGATTGGCTACAATGGGGACAGCGCACGGGAGCTGTTGAGCAGGTGACGAGCATCCATCTACGTATGGTTAAGGGGCGGCCCTGTGGGACGAAGGCGGGTGAACCGGATGGTGACTGTCATGGAGCGTACAGGCAACAGTGCGTTCACCTGGGCGTTCTAGAACGCCCTCGCCACGAAGAGATTGCTGAGACCACTTGGCCCTGATGAATCAAGCACCTTGGGGCGGAGGCCACAGAATCGAACCGCGCGGTCCTTATCACAGCATCGCCTATGCAACCTATTGAAATCGGACGCTCAGTTTCTTGACACCCTGTGACGGTTCTTGCTAGCTTCAGCGTGATTTTCATCCGTTACCACGAGCAGCCTGCGGCTAGATCTGGACATCCGGTGAATTTCCAAGACCTCATTTTGACCCTACATCGTTTTTGGGCCGATCGCGGGTGTGTTATTCACCAACCTTATGACCTGGAAATGGGTGCAGGGACATTCCATCCCGCCACATTTCTCCGTTCCCTCGGCCCGGAGCCCTGGCGCGCCGCCTATCCGCAGGCCTGCCGCCGCCCGACCGACGGACGGTACGGCGAAAATCCCAACCGCATGCAGCATTACTATCAGTACCAGGTGGTGCTGAAACCTGCCCCGGACAATATTCAGGGCCTCTATCTGGAGAGTCTCAAACAGCTAGGCATCGATCCCAGGAAACACGATATTCGGTTCGTCCAGGATGATTGGGAATCGCCGACGCTCGGCGCCTGGGGGCTGGGTTGGGAAGTGCGCCTCGACGGCATGGAGATCACTCAGTTCACTTATTTTCAAGAGATCGGCGGGATCCCGCTCAATCCCATTACCGGCGAAATCACGTATGGCACGGAACGCATCGCCATGTATCTGCAGCAGGTCGATAACGTCTACGACCTCCAATGGACCGACGGCGTGACCTACGGCGACGTGCATCACCGCAGTGAGGTCGAGTTTTCCCGGTACAACTTCGAAGAGGGGGAGGTGCCCATGCTCATGGCCACGTTCCAAGCCTTCGAGGGCGAGTGCCAGCGGTTGCTGGACAAGAAGTTGACGCTGCCGGCCTACGACTACTGCATCAAGACCTCGCACATGTTTAATTTGCTGGATGCGCGCGGGGCGATCAGCGTGACCGAACGGACATCGTATATCGCCAGGGTGCGGGCGCTAGCGCGGCGTTGCGCCGAATCGTATCTGGCCGATCGCGAAGCGATGGGCTATCCCTTGATCAAGCAATCGGCTCAGATCGGCAAGCGAGCCGGCGCTCATTCACCCGTTCCAACCAAGTGATCCGCAGGCAGTAGCTGACGATGCCATCCAAAAAGACCACGACCAAGACTGCCCCACGCTCCAAGGTTGTCAAAGCTCCCAAGGCTCCAGCCACCACAGAACTGCTGGTGGAAATCGGAACGGAAGAGTTGCCCTATCAGTTCGTCGCTCCGGCCATGCGCGCCTTGCAGCAGGGAGCGGAGACGTTGCTGAAAGACCTGCGTCTGACCTATGGCGCCGTCCGTACGATGGGTACGCCGCGGCGGCTTGTGCTGCTCGTCGAAGGGTTGGCAACACAGCAGGCGTCAGCAGTCAAAGAAGCCATGGGGCCTTCCAAGTCGGTGGCGTTCGATCAAAACGGGCAGCCCACCAGAGCGGCCGTTGGTTTTGCCGCGGGGCAGGGCATTCCCGTTGAAGATCTGCAGGTTCGACAGACGCCGAAGGGCGAGTATCTGTTTGCGGTGAAGCAGGAGAAGGGGCAGGCGGTTGCCGCGGTACTGACGCAGGCGTTGCCGCAGTTGCTCGCCAAGTTATCGTTTCCCAAGGCCATGCAGTGGAACCAGACCGGCGTGCGTTTTGCCAGGCCGATGCGATGGCTGGTGGCCCTCTGCGGTGGGAAAGTCCTGCCGATTCAGTTCGCGACGATCAAGGCCGGCAGTTTCAGTCAGGGACATCGGGTGCTGGGCGCCAGGGTGTCCGGTCCGAAGGGTTTTGCCGTCAAGTCCATCGCGCACTATTTGAAGGAGATCGAACGCCACAGCGTCATCGTGGATCAGGATCGGCGGCGAGCCATGATCCTCGACCAATTGGCCTCGCTGGCCAAGTCTGCGCGCGGGCATCTGCACCAGGACGACGAATTGCTGGAACAGGCTATATATATGGTGGAATGTCCGCTGACGATTCTGGGTTCCTTTAAGCCTCACTATCTTGCGTTGCCGAAAGAAATTTTGATGACCTCCATGAAAGAGCATCAAGGATATTTCTCCCTCGTGGACTCGCACGGCGCCTTGCTGCCGAATTTCCTGGCCGTCACGAATATGAAACTCGCGAACATGCAGTTGATCCGCGAGGGCAACGAACGCGTATTGGCAGCGCGGCTGGCCGATGCAAAATTTTTCTTCGATGAGGATCGCAAGACCTCGTTGGCGGATCGAGTGGCGAAGCAGCTTGCGGTCACCTTCCACCAGAAGCTTGGCAGCCTGCATCAGAAGACGCAGCGCGTGGTGGCGATGGCGGCGCATGTAGCCGGGCAGCTCGGCGACGACCGGTTGATGCACGATTGCCGGCGCGCGGCGGAACTCAGCAAGGCTGATCTGTTGACGGGAATTGTGGGCGAGTTTCCGGCGCTCCAAGGAATCATGGGTGGCGAGTATGCGAAACACGACGGGGAGCCGGCGGCCGTCAGCGCGGCGATCAGAGAGCAATATCTGCCGCGGGCGATGGAAGGGGAATTACCGGAGTCATTGTCCGGGAAGGTGCTGTCCCTCGCTGATCGATTGGATAGCATTGCCGGATTTTTCCTGGTCGGCCTGATCCCGAGCGGTTCCGAGGATCCCTTTGCCCTGAGGCGCCACGCCACGGCCATCGTGCGTATCGTGATCGAGAGCAAGCTGCGGCTGAATCTCGCGCAAGCCGTACGAACGGCGCAAGACGTGTTGGCCGGTCAGAATGTGACGGCTGCGCCACAGACGGGCAAAGGCGGGGCGCCGGACGTCATCGGTTTTCTGTTTGAGCGGGTCCGCTTTTACGGCAAGAGCGCGCACCAATTGCGGGACGATGTGATGGAGGCCGTGTTGAAGTCGGCCGATCGTCAGTCCATCGATCTCACCGATCTCTTCGACAAGATGCAGTCGCTGCAGCAGATTACCGTGCGGGCGGAGTTCGATCCGCTCATCGTCGGATTCAAACGCGCGCACCGGCTGACCGAAAAAGAGCAGTGGGATCGCAAGCCGGTGGAATCCGCGTTATTTCGGGAAGCTGCCGAGTCCGCCTTACATGAGACCGTACAGAGTAGTCATGCAGCCTATGCGGCGGCGATGCGCAGCGGAGAGTACGGGCAGGCTCTGGACGTGCTGGTCCGGATGAAGGGTCCGATCGACGACTTTTTCAATGCGGTCATGGTCAACGCCGACGATCCGGCGATACGCGGAAACCGGTTGTCGCTCTTGAAAGAGGTCGATGATTTGTTCATGTCATTCGCTGATTTCTCCCAGATTATGGTACAAGGGACGTAGCGGATGGTGAGCGTGTGGACGCAACTTCAGAGAGCCTCCCTGAGTCACCCGAGGCGAGTGCCGCGGCCAAAGTAAGAGCGACCAAGGTCCGGCGATTTGCGTCCGGCCTCAGCGTCGTGATGATGGTGGTGTGCAACGCGGTCTTCCTGTTCGGCATCTGGGTGACCGGCCTCAATTTTGAACGGCTGGTGCGGACACCGGATATCTATGATTCCAGACAAGACATTTGCTTGCGACTGGCCTACCAACATGTTCCGGGCTCGGAAAACCCCGTGCAGTTCTGTTCGGAGTGGCTCAACCTCGCCGATCCAACCGGAAAAACCCATACGTTTCAGAAAGACGCACAACTCAAGCAGGGCGCAGACGGAACGTTCTATTTCGACTATGGACCGTTCGTGGACTACCGGCTGTTTGCGGTCGGCGCGTTCGTGGTGGGGATTATCGCGTGTGGCATTCGCGTGACGAGGCACGTCGTCAACCGCTATCGTATGCGGCTGGAAGCCGCCGCCCGCCATTCGGTTCCGACTCATTGACCTCATAGCAGAAGGAGAGCGTCGCGTGGCCAAGAAATATGTCTATTACTTTGGAGATGGAAAAGCCGAAGGCACCGGCAACATGAAAGAACTGCTCGGCGGCAAGGGCGCGGGATTGGCCGAGATGACCAATCTCAAAGTGTCCGTGCCTCCCGGATTCACGATCTCCACCGAGGCCTGCGTCGAATACTACAAGCGCGGCAAGGCCTACCCTCCCGGCATGATGGAGGAGGCCCTGGTGGCCCTCAAGAAAATCGAGCGATCGATGAAGGCCGGCTTTGGCGATCCCGACAGTCCCTTATTGGTCTCCGTCCGGTCAGGCGCCCGCGCCTCCATGCCCGGCATGATGGATACGGTGCTGAACGTGGGATTGACCACCAGGACCGTGCATGGCCTGGCGCTCAAGACCAAGAACGAACGGTTTGCGCAGGACAGTTATCGCCGCTTCATCGGCATGTTCGGCAGCATCGTCATGGGCATCAACCGCGAGCATTTCGAGGACATTCTCAAACATAAAAAGCGTGATCTCGGGGTCACGCAAGATACCCATCTCGATGCGAAGGCGCTCAAGGATCTCGTCGTCAGTTTCAAGGATCTCGTCAAAGAAGAAACCAAACGGGATTTTCCGGATGACCCGCTTGAACAATTGCGTATGGCGATCAATGCCGTGTTCTCCTCGTGGTACGGCGCGCGGGCCGTCACCTACCGGCGTTTGTACAACATCCCTGAAACCTGGGGCACTGCCGTGAATGTCGTGGCGATGGTGTTCGGCAACATGGGAGAGACCAGCGGGACCGGCGTGGCCTTCACGCGCGATCCGGCCACCGGTCAACGGCAGTTCTTCGGCGAATGTTTGACGAACGCGCAAGGCGAAGATGTCGTCGCCGGTATCCGGACGCCCTTGCCGGTGAACCAACTCGAAAAGTTCATGCCGCAAGCCTACAAGGATTTGGAGACGACCTATAAGAGATTGGAGCGGCACTATCGCGACATGCTCGACCTGGAGTTCACCATCCAGGAGGGCAAGTTGTACATGTTGCAGACCCGCGTCGGCAAACGCACCGGCGTAGCAGCGGTGCGGATCGCGGTCGATATGGTCAAGGAAGGGCTGATTTCGAAAAAGGAAGCCCTTGAACGGATCGGCCCGGATCAACTTGCTCAATATCTCTATCCGATTTTCGACGCGAAGGAAGAAGCGCACTGCACGCCGCTGGGTAAAGGGTTACCGGCGGGGCCCGGCGCCGCGGCGGGAAAAATCGCGTTAACGGCAGACCGGGCGGTGGAAATGAAAGCCGCCGGCAATCGCGTCGTGTTGGTCCGCCAGGAAACCAGCCCCGATGATATCCACGGCATGAATGCGGCCTTGGGCTTTTTGACGGCCCGAGGCGGCATGACCTCCCATGCGGCTGTCGTCGCCAGGCAAATGGGTAAGGTCTGTGTGGCCGGCTGTGATGCCATTGAAGTCGTGGACAATCAGACCGTACGGATCGGCGCCCAAGTTTTCCGTGAAGGGGAATATCTCTCCGTCAACGGCTCGACCGGCAATGTGTACGGCGGGGATATTCCCGTGGTGGAGTCCGAAGTCATCCAGGTATTGCAGGGGAAAATGGAGGCCTCCGCATCGGAGAAGTATCAGTTGTTCGAATCCGTGCTGAAGTGGGCCGACGGGATTCGCAAGCTGAAGGTTCGGGCGAATGCCGATGTGCCGGATCAGGCCCGTATCGCGCGGAGCTTCGGCGCAGAAGGTATCGGCCTCTGCCGCACGGAACATATGTTCTTTGCCGAAGATCGCATCCAGATCATGCAGAAAATGATTCTCGCCCGGAAACGCGAAGAGCGGGAAATGTATCTGGATCAGCTGCTGCCCTTGCAGAAGCAGGACTTCATCGGGCTGTACCGCGAGATGAAAGGGTTCCCCGTCACGATTCGTTTGCTCGATCCGCCGCTGCACGAATTTCTGCCGAAGCGTGAGGACCTCATGGTCGAAATCGCCCAGCTCGAACTCACCAGCGGATCCCAGACGGTGCTGGAGGAAAAGAAGCGGCTATTGACGCGAGTCGAAGAACTGCATGAATTCAATCCCATGCTGGGTCTGCGCGGCTGCCGCCTTGGCATTACGATGCCGGAAATTACTAAGATGCAGGCGCGCGCCATCATTGAAGCAGCCTGTGAGCTGGCGAAAGAAGGCACCAAGATCGTGCCGGAGATCATGATTCCGCTCGTCGGTATGGTGTCGGAAATGAAAGCCCAAAAGGATCTCGTCCGCGAAGTGGCGGCTGACACGATGAAGCGATACGGGGTCAAGCTCTCGTACCTCGTCGGCACCATGATTGAGTTGCCGCGCGCGGCCGTGACGGCCGATGGTATCGCGGAAGAAGCGGAATTTTTCTCGTTCGGCACGAACGATCTGACCCAGACGACGTTTGGCTTCTCGCGCGACGATGCGGCGAAGTTCATCGACTTCTACAAGACCGCCAATATTCTGGAGAGCGATCCGTTTGCGGTGTTGGACCGTGACGGTGTCGGCTCGCTCATGCGCACGGCGATCACCGGTGGACGCAAGACCCGTCCGACCATCAAGTTGGGAATCTGCGGTGAGCATGGGGGCGATCCCAGTTCCGTGGAGTTCTGCCACCAATTGGGGTTGGACTATGTGAGCTGTTCTCCGTATCGAGTGGGAATTGCGCGATTGGCTGCGGCACAGGCGGCGTTGGCGGAAGCCGAGAAAGAGAAGCCGAAGCCGGCGAAGAGCAAGCCGAAGGCCGCGAAGCCGAGCGCCGTCAAGTCTGCCAAGAAGTCCGCGAAACCTGCGCAGGCGAAAAAACGACCGGCTGCGAAACGCCTGGTGCGCCGCTCCAAGCGTACGGCCAGGTGAAATCATCTTCCCGCGATCGTGAATTCATGGCTCTGGCCCTTCGCCTCGCCGCGAAGGGCCGGGGTCATACCAGTCCCAATCCCATGGTCGGCGCGGTGGTCGTGCGCCGGGGAGACATCGTCGGTCAGGGTTCCCATCGCAAAGCCGGCGGTCCGCATGCCGAAGTCATCGCCTTGAGTCAGGCCGGGTCACGGGCCAAAGGCGGCACCCTCTACCTCACCCTCGAGCCCTGCAGTCATCTCAAAAAGCGCACGCCTCCTTGTGTTCCGCTGGTCATCAGCTCCGGAATCCGCCGCGTCGTCGTGGCCATGGTGGATCCGAATCCGCGGGTGAAGGGACGGGGCGTGACTCAACTCAAACGGGCAGGGATACGGGTCGACGTCGGCTGCCTCGAAGCAGAAGCCCGACAACTGAACGAAGCCTATATTCATTGGGTGCAGACCGGCCGGCCCTTTACCATTCTGAAGGCCGGCATGACGGTAGACGGGCAGATCGCGACCGCCAGCGGCGAATCGCAGTGGATGACCGATGAAGCGGCGCGGCTGCAGGTCCATCGGCTGCGGGCCGACGTAGATGCCGTGCTCGTCGGGATCGGCACGGTGTTGCGAGACGATCCCCGGTTGACGGCCAGGCCCGACGGCGAGTCGTCAGTGCGCCAGCCCCTGCGAATCATCGTGGACAGCCGCTTACGGATTCCCCTCAAGGCCGCGGTGCTCGCATTGCCGCAAGAGGCTCACACGGTGCTCGTCACCACGAGTGTGGCTTCACCGCGTAAGATTGCCACCTTGAAGGGGCGTGGTGTTGATGTGCTGGTCCTTCCGAAGGCCGGCGGCCATACCGATCTGCAGGCGTTATGGACGCGGCTTGGCCAACTTGGGATGACGAGCCTGCTGGTCGAGGGGGGAAGCGAGGTCAATGCCGCCGTGCTGAGAGCCGGCCTCGCCCAACGGCTCATGTGTTTTGTCGCGCCACTCGTATTGGGCGGGCAAGATGCGAAGGGGGTGTTTGGCGGCCTATCGCCGCGCCGCCTGCGTGACGCCGTGCCGCTCAAGAATCTACGCATAGCGCCGGTCGGGCGTGATATGCTGATCCAGGCTGATATCCCGACTCGATAGGAGCATTGTGCGATCGTCCTTTCGGCCTGCTCACATGGTTTATCCACGACGCCACGGTCTACGGCTCCTGTCTCTCGCCTCCATGTGGGTGGTTTTGTGGTGGGCTCCTGTCACTCTTGCGGCAGAAGAACCACCCATCACTGATCTTGCCGCGCAGATCTGGCAATACCTCACCACCCAGGATAGCGAGCAGGCGAATTCAACGCTGACTTCAATCACGCGACGCCCGGATGCGACCATTCAGGTGGTGCAGGATATTCTTCGCAAGGGCCAACCTCACGGCCTTCAGCCGGTCGGCATCCTGGCGGATGAACAGGTCGTGGTGCGCGATCGGCCGTATCGGGTGAGTTTATCCATTCCACAAAGTTACGAGCCGACCAGGGACTATGCGCTCGTGGTCTGTCTCCACGGCGCGGGGTTCACGGGCGAGGCCTACTTAGATCGGTGGAAGTCGCGGTTGGGGGAACAATACATCCTGGCCTGTCCGACCTATCCAGCCGGCGCCTGGTTTACGAGGCGGGCCGAAGACCTGGTGCTGGCGACCGTGCAGCTTGTGCAGCAACGGTATCGCATCGATCCTCGTCGGATTTTCCTCAGTGGGATGTCCAACGGCGGCATTGGCGCCTGGTTGATCGGCATGCATCACGCCCCCTTGTTTGCGGGACTTGCGCCGATGGCCAGCGGCATCGACGATGTGTTGTTTCCGTTTTTAGAAAACCTGCGCACCACGCCGGTCTACATCATTCATGGGTCTCAGGACCAGGTGATGCCCGTGGAATTGAGCCGGAAGCTGGCCGCCGAGCTGAAGCATCTCGACTACCCCTTCATCTATCGCGAACATGATCGTACCCACGCGATGGCGGGCGGCCATTTTTTCCCGCGCGAAGAGCTCCCTGATCTGGTGAAGTGGTTCGACAACCAGCGCCGGACGCCGGTTCCGAAGACCATGACCGTCGTGCGCGATGCGAGCCATCTCCTGCCGTTCGGCTGGGTGCGCATCGATGCGACGGATCAGATTGCCTCCTTCTCTGAAGATCTGATCGACAAGCGCGATGACAGCATCCGGCAGCGGTCCTATGCCCGGTTGACCGCGCAGGTGACCGGTCCGAATCGGATCGACGTGCGGACAGACCGTGTCCGGCAGTACACCTTGTATCTCAATGACGACCTCGTCGATCTGTCCAAGCCGGTCGTCATCACCACCGACGGTCAGCCTTCGTTCGAAGGCCTTCTGACCCCGCATGTCGAAACCCTGTTGCGGCAGGCCCGTCTTAGGCACGACCCTGCGCAGCTCTTTCCCTCCCAGGTCACGCTATCCGTGCCCCAACGGGTTTCATGACTGGGGCCGGCGAGATCGTCCGGCGAATCGGCTCCGTGGCTACTCTGCTCACCGTCGCGTTGGCCCTATCCGATTCCTCCGGGCGAGCTGAACCTGAGCGATGCCCCCTCCCTTCGCACCATGTCGGCATGGTGTTTCCTCTCGATCACATTGAGGCAGCCTGGGCCTGCCGGATCGAACCGATCATCGCGCATTACACGACGGCGAATAAGGTGGGACCGGTCCGCACCATGCTACCCGAGCACGTCTATGTGTATCTGTTAGAGCATCCGGTCATGGCTGCGGCCCTTGTCAACCGGCTCGATCTTGGGTTGTACAAAGCAGAGTTGCGCGGTCCTGATGAATTTTGGGCGACCGATGGTGAAGGCACGGAAGGCATCGTGCATGCGCTCTATCAGGATCGGAACACGCGCATCTATTATCTCGAAGGGACCCATGATGGACGGTTCTTGCCGCGAGTCAGCGGCAAAGCCCTGGTGTTGTTCAAATTGCAAGCGGTGACAGATGGGCAGGGGGTGGAATCGATCGACAATACGATGGTGTCCTACCTGCGGCTCGATAACCGGTTGTACTCCGGGCTGCTGTCGCTGCTCCGTCCGCTGATCGGCACGGTGGTCAATCGGCAGGTCGTGAAGGCGTTTGATGCCGCCCGTCGTTTGGCCGGGGCCATGCGCGACCGGCCGGATCACGTGCTGTTCGAGGCGACGGACCCGCCAGGCTTGCCGGATGAGCAGGTCGCCTTCTTGAAAGAGGCGATTGCAAACCTGCATGGTCCAGCCGTACCGTCTCGGCTCAAACCCTAGCCCCTTTGTGATCGATCGATGGACCCAAGACAAACCGGACAACAATATGATGCCCTGGCATCGTGGTGGCTTGAGCAGATGAAGGGATCGACGTACGGCGTTCCGGCATTGGAGCGTGCCCTGAGGTTTGTCGAGCAGGGTGGCCGCCGCGTATTGGATGTCGGCTGCGGTTGCGAAGGCCGGTTTCTGAGAGTTCTGATGGAACGGGGATTTCAGTGCACCGGATTGGATATTTCCAAAGAAATGATCGCGACGGCGCAGAAGCGATATCCGGAGGTCGCGTTTGCGGTGGGCGATATTTGCACCTGGCAGCTTCCGCACCAATACGACTTGATCACTGCCTGGGACAGTACGTTTCATCTTTCTCTGGAAAGTCATGAGCCCGTCCTCCTGAAGTTATGCGAGGGATTATCCAAGGACGGAGTGTTGTTGTTGACTTGTGGCGGAGTCGAAGAGGCGGGGACTATTCACGGGGAATTTGGCGGAAAACGATTCGAATATAGTTCGTTGGGTGTGCCGGAGTTCGCCCGGCTTCTCTGGCAATGTGGCTGCGCGGTTCAACACCTCGAATACGATCAGTATCCCGAGAGACATGCATACTTTATAGCCAAGAAGATTCGATGACAGGCTCCGACGGAAATTTGCAATGTGTTTGTCAGTGTCTACGAACCAGAAGGAACTTGGCGCCGCAATGAGACCTTCATGACGACCTCCCGCAGTTTTTTCTACCTCTGCGCGCTCGGCGTGTTTTGCTTCATCAGTTACAACCTCGTCCGCATGCCGGTCCTGTCCCTCTTCGCGGAATCTTTGGGGGCCGGACCGGAGCGGATCGGATTGATTGTCTCGGTGTCGACGATTACCGGGGTGTTGTTGAAACTGCCGTCTGGCGCCCTGTCCGACATCTATGGGCGGAAGATGCTGCTGCGTATCGGTGTGGTGGCGTTCGGGGTGCCGCCGTTCATCTACCCGTTCATTTCGGACCTCAATGCGTTGACGGCGTTGCGATTTGTCCATGGCCTGGCGACGGCCATCTTCGCGCCGAGCGCCCTGGCCACCGTGGCCGATCTCTATAAGGAGCGGCGCGGGGCGGCGATGGGAACGTATACCGCCTGCACCCAGTCCGGTTCCCTCCTGGGCCCGTTTCTCGGCGGATGGTTGGCTCATGCGGCCGGGTTTCCCACCGCCTTCGTCACGGCGGGGATTTTCGGATGCGTCGCGATCCTGATCTTTTTCAGCCTCCACTTGGATGAGCCGCCGCCACGAGTCCGTGAGAAGGGACTGGCACCGGTTTTGGCCGAGATGGGAAAAGGGTTTCTCGCCGTCGCCCGGAATCGGAAAGTGTTGATCACCAGTTCCACCGATGCCGCCAAGATGGTGGCCAACGGCGCGCTGATGGCGTTTCTGCCGCTCTACGGCCTCTCGGTCGGCTTGAACGCCGGTGAAGTGGGTTTGCTCTTTAGCGTGCAGGCGGTGACGTCGTTTTTATCCAAGCCGGTGATGGGGCGGATCTCAGATCGGGTGGGACGACAGCCGTTGATTGTGCTCGGTCTGGTGATCTGTGCCGTCACCTTCATCAGCATGCCCCATGTGAGCTCGTTTGCCGTGCTGCTGCTGTTGTCATCCGGGTTTGGGTTTGGAGAGGCGGTGGTCTCGTCGTCGTCTGCGGCGTTGGTTGCCGACAGTTCCGAGTTCAAGCGGCTGGGGGCGGGGATGGGGATGCAGGGAACGGTGATGGATATCGGTCATGCCAGTGGTCCTCTCCTAGCCGGGTTTTTGATTGCCCATGCCAGCTATCAAGAGGCCTTTGCAGTGATCGCTGGGCTTCAGATCTTGGCAGCCGTCGCGTTCTGGGCCACGATGAGAACCATTTCTCGGTAGTGTATAATGCCGCCGCATGATCTGGACGCGAGACGGTATAATTTTTTTTTTACAAGGAAGCCGCAAAGGATGGATACGGATTTTATTGAAACGCTTCAGCGCGGGATTGCCATCGTGGGCGGGATTGGATTGCTCGGTTTTTGTCTCTATCTCCTGAAGACGCACAAGGGGGCGTAGGCCATGTTCAGCGGCATCGTGGAAGAGATGGGCGCGGTGTCCATCCTGAATAAAGGTTTGGCCGGCACCCGACTCACCATCATGGCCTCGACGATCATGAGCGACCTGACACTCGGCGCCAGTGTGAGTGTGAACGGCGCCTGTCTGACGGCCGTCGCCAGGACCGATCATGATTTCTCGGTCGATGTCTCGCCGGAAACTCTCACCGTCACGACGCTGGGCAGTCTTACTACCGGTTCACCCGTCAACTTGGAGCGGGCAATGAAATTGAACGAGCGGATCGGCGGGCACATGGTCTCCGGTCATGTCGATGGCATCGGCGCCATTCGCAGCCGGCATCAGGACGGCAATGCCCTGGTCCTGGAAATTGAAGCGCCCAAAGACATTCTGCGCCTCTGCGTTCAGAAGGGCTCCATCACGGTGGACGGTATCAGCCTGACCATCAACGAGGTGACCGAACGGTCGTTTCTGGTCGCCATCATCCCCCATACGGCGAAGGTCACGACACTCGGATTGAAACAGGTGGGCGACCAGGTCAATCTCGAGTCCGACCTGATCGGAAAATATGTCGAACGACTTCTGCAGGACCGCGGACTTCTCCCGCCAAAACCCACACCGATCATCGACAAAGATTATCTGCAGCGCCGCGGATTGATCTAACAGGCTGCGGAAAAGCTCGTTTTTTGCACGCTACGCCGCGATCAGCTCACGTGGCGTGTTGGTATCAGGATAGTAGGCAGGATGCGCAACAAGGCCATCCAGCAAGGCCGCAGCGAGTGAAGCGGCGAATCGTACTCTTGTCGTACGTTGAGCCGCTGAACGATGCGAGAACGCCGCTGGTGGACTTTTTCCGCATCCTGTTAAATCTTAGGCGCCGGCTTCGGTGAAGACTGACAGCCCAGGTCTCTCCCTCTGTCCTGGCGTATCTACTTCAGCGGAAGGGAATTGTCGTGATAGAAAAACAACACGTGTGTTGTTCAGCGGAAACAGCCAGGCAGTCAGAATCCCCAGAGAATTTCATGTCGAAGGAGATGAAATCGAACTAGAGCATAAGGGCGCTACGCTTGTGCGACGTCCAAAAAAGAAATCGTGGTCTCTCCTGGCTGACAGCTTGGGAAAATTTACGAAGGGTTTCATGGAGAAGGGCCGTAAACAACCGGCGGCGCAGAAACGTACGCGTCCATTTTCCTGAAGGTCATGTTCGATACCAATATCCGCATCTATCTCATTAAGCAGCAACTCCCCACTGTTCTCGACCGATTTTACGCATTCCTCGTTGGAACTATCGGGCATGACCGGCCGCCATGCCTATCGTGAAAGAAGATGCTCGACTAACTGCGGCTCGACTTAGTCTTCAATCGTGGAAATATCGCCCACGTCCTGTCCCAACTCCTTCGCTTTGAGCACCCGCCGCATGATTTTGCCGGAGCGCGTTTTTGGCAATGACGGCACGATATCGATTTCCTGCGGCACCGCGATTTTTCCCAGTTCCTTCAGCACATGGTCCTTAAGCGATTGCACCAGCTCCTTTGAATCCTGGTAGCCCTGCTTCAGAATGACAAAGGCCTTGATCGCTTCTCCGGCCGTGCGATGCGGCTTGCCGATGACCGCGGCTTCCGCTACGGCATCGTGACTCACGAGCGCGCTTTCAACTTCGGCCGTCCCGATGCGGTTGCCTGCGACCTTGATGACGTCGTCTGCGCGGCCCATGAACCACATATAGCCGTCCTGATCCTTGCGGCAGACGTCGCCTGCGGTATAACAATTGGGGATGGTGTTCCAGTAGACCTTGTACCGATCAGGGTCCTTGTAAATGGTGCGCATCATCGCCGGCCAGGGTTTCTTGATCACGGCGAAGCCGCCGGCATTACTCGGCAGACTGTGTCCTTCTTTATCCACCACGTCGGCTTCAATCCCAAGAAACGGTCGCGTCGCCGAACCGGGCTTGAGGGGAACCGAAGGCAGGGGAGTGACCAGGATCGCGCCGGTTTCCGTCTGCCACCAGGTGTCCATGATGGGTTTGTCGCTGCCGGTCACGCGATAGAACCACTCCCAGGCTTCGGGATTGATGGGCTCGCCGACGCTTCCGAGAATGCGCAACGTGGAGAGATCGTATTTCTTCGGCCAGTCTTCGCCGTACTTCATCAACAACCGCACGGCCGTCGGTGTCGTGTAGAAAATGGAGACGCCATACCGCGCGATGAGATCCCACCAGCGGCCGGGGTTGGGGTAATCGGGCTTGCCCTCGGCCATGAGGATGGTTGCGCCGTTCAGGAGCGGCCCATAGACGATGTAACTGTGCCCCGTCACCCAGCCCGGGTCGGCGACACAGAAATAGACGTCGTCTTCCTTCAGATCAAAGACATATTTCGTGGTGATATAGGTGCCGACCATGTAGCCGCCATGGACGTGCACGACGCCTTTGGGTTTGCCGGTGGTGCCGGAGGTGTAGAGTATGTACAGCGGCGTTTCGGCATCGAGCGGTTCCGCCGCGCAGACGGCGCTCTGTTCATTCAACCAGTCGGCCCAATCGATTTCTTTCGGCGCGGTCAGCGCGACGCTGAGGGCATCGCGCCGCACCATCACGACTTTCTCCACGGAGGGACAGGCCTGCACGGCAGCGTCCACCACGGGTTTGAGCGGAATCGTTTTCCCGCGGTCGTAGCCGACGTCGGCGGTGATGACGAGACGCGCCTCGGCATCCTGAATGCGGCTTGCAAGCGCCGGCGCGCTGAACCCGGAATACACCACACTGTGAATCACGCCGATCCGCGCGCAGGCCAGCATGGCCACGACCTGCTCGGGAATTTTCGGGAGATAAATCGTGACGCGGTCGCCTTGCTTGAGTCCCAGTGCCTTGAGCGCATTGGCGCAGCGGTTGACCTGGCGTAGCAGCTCCCCATAGGTGAAGATGCGTTCCTCACCGTTCTCGCCCACCCAGATAATGGCGACTTTATTCCGGCGCCAACCGTTGGCGTGGCGATCGAGACAGTTGTGGGCGATATTGCAGGTCGCGCCGACGAACCATTTCGCCCAGGGGTAGTTCCACTCGAGAACCCGGCTCCACGGCGAGAACCAATCCAGTTCCTGAGCCACGCCGCCCCAGAAGGCTTCCGGATCGGCAATCGAGGCCTTGTAGGCCTGGTCATAATCCTGAATATGCGCCGCCGCTTTTGTCCTGGCGGACGGCTGAATGACACGTCCTTCTTTCAATAGCGTATCGATCTTCTCGCTCATGAGAGTCATCCCTCCACAAAGCGCGGGCCTGTCCGGTGCGCGGTTCAATCGTCTACGGCATTATGCGGATGGGGCAAAGGAACTGCAACCCTCGCGCCGCGGAGAGGTCCGGCCGGAAAGCAAAGAATGGCCGCATGGGACAAGGGCCGACGCGGCGCGCCTTTCTTGACAGTCAGGACGACGCGAGGGTAGGCTGAGCCCGTTGCCTTTCACTGGATCATCCTCCTGATGCGTTCGCCGAGATCACTCAGTTTCCCCCGGATGATCACCTGCCTAACGGCCTTGTGCGTCGCGGGAATCGCGACCGAGCGCTCGGTTGCCCAGGTCGGAAAGCCGGACGCGCTCTATTACAAGTCGTGGGCTGTGGTGGTCGGGGTCGAAAATTATCTCGTCGCGCCGAAGGTGCCTGGTGCGCTGGAGAGTTCGCATGCGGTGGCTGTCGCGTTGCGAGGGCTCGGGTTTGATGAGGTGATCGAACTGCAGGACAAGGAGGCCAGCTCTAGACGCCTGCTCCAAATCCTCAACGACTACCTTCCGCGCAAAGTAGGACGGCAGGATCGTGTCGTCTTCTTTTTTACCGGACATGCCGGAGTGACACAGGATTCTCAATCGACTGATCTGGGCTATGTGGTTCCCTGGGACGCGCAGCTGAACAATCCCGCCAAAGCCATTACCTTGGATCAGCTCAAGGAGTTTAGCCGGCGATCGGCCTCAAAACACATCCTCATGCTGTTCGATGCCAACCTGCGCGGCTGGGATGTCACGGCTCCGCAACCGCTCTCGTTGGAAGGGCGTGTGTCACCGGAGGACGACACCGAGAAACGTTCCGTTCAAGTGCTCACGGCGGCTGGGAAGGAAGAATCCGTCGGCCGCGTTCCGGGGCAGAGTTCTTTCGTGACGGCGCTGGTCGCCGGATTGAAGGGTGCGGCGGATCTCAATAACAACGGGTGGGTCATGGCGAGTGAACTCGCTGCCCAGGTGAAGCAGGACGTCGAGCGTGAGACCAAGGGCGCGCAACATCCGCAGTTCCTTCAACTCGAGGGAAACGGCGATGTCATCCTCGTCGAGGGCCGGAAGGAAATGTTTTCGGTCGGGAAGGAACCGAGCACCGAAGCGGACCGGATGAAGGAGGCTCGCGTACAGTATGAACAGGCCTTCGCCCTGCTGCAGCAGCAGCAGTCTGCAGAGGAAGCTTTGGAACGGCTCAACCGGGCGATTACCTACGATCCATCCTTCGGAGACGCCTATGTGTTGAAGAGTTATATCCGCCTGGAGGTGCTGCCCAATCTCGAAGAGTCATTGGCGGCGGCGCAAGCGGCGGTCCAGCACGCGCCGCAGAATCCGGACTCCCATTACTCATTGGCGCTGGCCCTCGAAAAGAAAGGCCAGCACCAGGAGGCCGAGCGAGCGATGCTGCAGACACTGGCCGTTAATCCCGCCTACACCGACGTCTATTTTTCGCTGGGGGCCTTGTACGCCGATCACCTGAATGAACCGCAGAAGTCGATCGACGCGTTTCGCCGCTATCTGGAATTGGGCGGCCAGAGTGAGCGTGCCACCCGCGCCGTCCATGGCGATCGCGCTCCGGGTGAGAAACCCGCTCCGTAGCGGAACTCCTGGCCAGCCTGCACCATCTCAGATCCGATGAACTGTTTCGCCCAGTCAGGGGTAGTGTTGCGCTCCGCCGTTTTTCAATCCACGGCTAGTCTTTGCCTCCGCCTTTCAGATATCCCAGTCCGATCTTCAACGCCCGGCGTGTAATCTCCGGCCAACGCACCTGCGGATATTCTGCCAGCACAGCGGCGGCCTTCGGATCCTGGATATCAAGTTGAACCACCCGAATGATACCGTCTTCAATTTGAACGTCGGCCATCTGTGTCATCTCCTTCGAGCACGCTACGTACAATGTTCTTTTTGGGGGTGCGGCCGGTCAACCGCAAGACCGGTTCCGCGTTGACAGTCCTGGGGGTGCATGTTAGCATAAAAACTCGTTTTTTCGCGCCATCGTCTCTCGTCGCCCAGTGAACCACACACGTCGATCTTCCATCGTCTTGCCGCATATAACCGAGCCGCCGGATCTTACAGGTGCCACACCAAGGAGGAAGCGTATGAGCAGAGTAGAGGGAGCTTTTTCGAAGTTCACCGGGAGCGCGCTGGCGCTGGTACTCCTCATCGGGCTGACGGCCTGCGGTGGTCCGCCGAACTGGGTCAAGAAAGGGTCCGGTGCGTTCAATGAAAAAAGCGATAAATCCTTCTACGGTGTGGGCTCGGTGGTGGGTGTGCGCAATGAACCGTTAGCCTGGGATACGGCGGAGAACCGCAGCCGGGCGGAAATCGCCAAGACCTTTGAAACCTATACCGCCTATCTGATGCGCGATTACGCGGCCTCCACGACGGCGGGTGATTTTTCCCGTAACAGTGAAGAACAGAATATCGAGCGGGCGGTGAAGACCTTCTCCGCGGTTACGCTGAACGGCGTCAAGCCCATGGATCGGTACAAGGATGAGAAGTCCGGAACGTATTATGTCCTCACCAAGCTCAGCCTCGAAGATATGAAGAATAATCTGGAGCAGGCCAAGGAACTCAATAGCCAGGTCCGTGACTTCGTGCGCAAAAATGCCGACCGGTTGTTCGATCGTCTGGAGAAGGAAGAAGACAAGCGGGCGACGAAATAGTCGAGGCGCGTTCTGGGCCTGTGGCCGGGAGGAGTGAGCATGATCGAGTGGCGGGAGCGTTCAGGGTTGCGGGCATGTGCCGTGGTACTGCTAGTGGGATGTGCTGCCGTGGTCAGCGGGTGCGGGCACGAGACCAAAGTAACACGTGTCGATACAGGCACCGTGACCGACCTCAGCGGGCGTTGGAACGATACGGACTCCCAAATGGTCGCCGAGGCCATGGTGAAGGAAGCCCTTGCGAATCCCTGGCTTGGCAACTTTACCAAGGGAAAGAATCGTCAGCCTGTCGTCATCGTAGGGACGGTGCTCAACAAGAGCCATGAGCATATCAACGTGCAGACGTTCGTGAATGATCTGGAGCGTGAGTTGACCAATTCGCAGAAAGTCACCTTCGTTGCCGCCAAAGGGGAGCGTGATGAGGTGCGGGAAGAACGCCGCGAACAGGCTGTCCACGCCCGCGAGGACACGCAAAAAGCACCCGGCAAGGAAATCGGCGCGGACTATATGATGCGGGGGAGTATCGCCACGATTCTCGACGAGCAGGACGGAGCCAAAGCGGTCTTCTATCAGGTCGATCTGGAAATGGTCGATTTGGAGAACAATGTCAAATCCTGGTTTGGACAGAAGAAGATCAAGAAAGTCATCGAAAAGAAACGCACGATTTTTTAGCCAGACGGATTCAGTTGAGATTCCACTTCCCATCGACTACGGCCTCCCTTCGGGGAGGCCGTTTCATTTCTTGGCCCTTGTTATCCGCGATGTGTTGGGGCCTGGTGTGTGTGTTATCCGGCTGCGGCCTGTCATCCAACCATTATCTTCTCATCGATCAACGCCTGGCGGCGCATGACACTCGAGGGGCGGATGCCATCATGGTGCAGACTGAGTCCGACTATGGACCGCGCAATCGTCTCCTCTACAGCATGGACCGGGGAATGACGCTGCACCTCGCCGGCGAATACGTGCAGAGCAATGCGCAGCTTGAATCGGCGGCGCAGGAAGTCGAACGCTTGTATACAAGGACGATCAGGACGGAGACCTCCGCCTTCCTGACCAACGACAACGTGCTACCGTATGAAGGCGATCCCTACGAACATGTGATGATCAACAGTATCAAGGCGCTGAATTACGCGGCGATGGGGCAGCTGACGGAAGCTGTCGTTGAGGCTCGGCAGATCGACCATCGGCTGAATGTCTTGTCCGATACTGCCAAGGAAAAGGACGGATACCGTGAGGATGCCTTTGCCCGCTATCTGACGGGCGTGTTGTATGAATCGACCGGCGATCTCAATAATGCCTTCATCGCCTACCGGAAAGCCTATGACATTTATGAAGCGACGAAGAGTTGGGCGCGAACGCCTGTACCGCCGATGCTGCGCGAGGATCTGCTCCGGACCACCGATGCTCTGCATATGACGACCGAGTTCGAGGAATACAAGCGCCTGTTTCCTGAGACGCATTGGATGCCACGACCCGAGCGCCAGAACCTCGCCCAGGTCGTCGTGATCGGCTATAATGGCCGCGCGCCGCGCAAGGAAGACGCGTTTCTGGACATTCCTATCAGCCTGAGCGCGCTCCAGTTGGTGCTGTTGAATCGGGGTGTCATCCATGCGTCGAATCGTCAGGAGCGTCGGGTCGCGGACAGTGTGTTGTACGGATTGAATGGCCGCGTCGTACGGGTGGCCTTGCCCAAACTCATACCGCAGAAAACGCAGGTGGTGCATGAGACGGTGACCTTGACGCCTCGAGAGGGAACGCCGATTTCCGCGTCATCCGAATTGGTCTACAATGGCACGGCGCTGGCTGAGCGGTCCCTTTCTGATCGCCTCCCTGGAATCACGACGAAGGCGCTTGCCCGGGCGGCCGTGAAATTTGCCGCAGCCGAAGCCGCCACACGCGGATCACAGCATGCGGTCAGTAAGGGCGACGCGCCGTGGGTCGGATTACTGGTGGGGGTTCTCGCGCATGGGCTGGCAGTGGCCTCGGAAGTCGCGGATACCAGAAGTTGGCGCACCTTGCCGGACGAGATTCAGATTTCCCGCCTCTGGGTGCCGCCCGGCGAATACGACAGCCGGATTCAAGCCGTGACTCGAGGTGGCGGAACGCCGCAGGTCGAAGGGCCGCGTCCTCTCGTCCTGCGGGCGGGACAAACACTCTTCGTGATTGAACGAGTGATGTTATGAGGGCAGTGAGAGGCATGGGATGGGATCGAGGCAGACGGATCGCCCTGGCAATGCTGGCGGTGCTCCTGTGCTCCGGATGCGGGTGGGTCGGCGGAGCTTCCCGTCCTTCCTGGATCGACGGCAGCAGCAGTCAGTTTCCTTCCACGCAGTATCTGGTTGGCGTCGGCCAGGCCGATTCGCGTCCACAAGCGACTGAACAGGCCTATGCGGCCGTGTCGCGGATTTTCAAAGCGGAAATTACCGCGCAGGCGAAGGATTGGGAATCGTACCTGGTGGTGGAATCCCGCGGGCAGACGAACACAGAACGCAAGCTGATTCTGGACCATGTCACGCGGGTCACGACGGCCAAGGTGCTGGAGAATGTCCAGGTCCTCGATACCTGGTTTGACCAAAAGGCGCGACAGTACTATGCTCTGGCAGGCATGAACCGGGCGCAGGCCGAATCGGCGATGCTGGAACGTCTGGCAGACCTCGATCGGTCGATTCACACGGAAGTCACGGAAGCGCATCAGTCTCAGGATAAGCTCTCACACGTGCGCAATCTGAAGCGGGCTACCAGGAATCTGGTCCTCCGCGAAGCCTACAACACCGACCTGCGCACGATCCGCTCGAATGGACAGGGGCATCAGGCCGCCTATCGTGTGGCCGAATTGACCGCTGAATTGGAACAGTTTCTCGCCGCGAATTTGGAGATGGCTGTGGACGTTTCGGGCGAGCAGGCGGAACCGCTCGAACGGGCGCTCGTAGAGGGCCTCACGCAGGAAGGCTTCTCCGTCGTCGGTCATGGAACAGGAGCGGGTACGGCAGAATTGCTGATCAAAGGAACCGTGCGGATGTGGCCGATCGAAGTCCCTGACCCGCAGTTCCGCTATGTGCGGTGGTGTACGGATGCCGTGATCGAAGAAGTCTCGACCCGCCGGGTCATCGGCGCAGTGTCCAAAGGCGGCAAAGAAGGACATGTGACGGAACGCGAGGCTGCGGCCAAAGCCGTTCGTGTCATGCAGCAGGAGTTTTCGTTAGATCTGGCCCATGCGGTGGCCGCGCATATTTACGGAGAGAGGGAGTTATCAGTGTCATCTGCTGCGCCGTCGGGTTGTCCGAAAGAGGCGACTCAGCCGCCGCTCAGTCGTTAACGGCTGCGAATTCACCATAGGAGAGAGGAGAGGGAATGGGAAAGACAGGGACCCGGAAGGCGGGAGAAGAAGCCGGCGGCGGACGCCGGATGTCCAGTCAGGCGATGAAAAAACATTTGCGTGAACGGCTGACCGCCGATACCCAGCAGGTGCTGAAGAGCGACATCGTGAGCATCTTTCGCAAACAGGGCTACTATGAGGAATTACCGCTGGATGAGTTGCAGGATCGCCTCTCCAAGCTCCAGTCGCCGCTGGCCGACAGTCTGTTGAAGGGGAGGGGGTAGCATGCCGTATTACTATTTCGATTCCACGGCGCTGGTCAAGCGCTACAGCATGGAGCGAGGGACGCGCATCGTCAACAAGCTGATGGTGAAGCGTGGAAAAGTCGCCATTCTCCCCATGTGGAGCGTCACGGATTTTTATTCGGCGTTATCCGTTCGCGCGCAGCAGGGAGAAATTACGCGGGACGATTGTTATTCAGTCTTGTACAAGTTCGAGATGGAAGCCTCGCAAGGGCTCTTCCAATTTATTGCGCCCACCATGGAGACCCATCTGGCGGCGAAGGAATTGATTTTGGACTACCCGGCGCTGCGGTCGCCGCAGCTCCTGCATCTGGCCTTAGCCCTGGAACTGAAACCGCTTCGGCTGACGGTCGTCAGCGCAGACAAGCAGCTTTTGGCCGCCTGCCGTCCCGCCGGGCTACACATCATCAATCCGGAAGACGACTAGTGGATGCAGAACGCGGAAACAGCCCGCCGGTGGCGTTCTCGCATCGCTCAGAGAGCTCAACGTACCGCAAGGGTACGCCTCGCTTCCTCGCATTGCTGCGGCCTTGCCGGACAGGCTGTTTGCGCATCCTGCGGGCGAAATGATTGCTCTCGCAGGGTGCTCATGCGGATGAGCGTCGGAGCGATGCGAGAACGAAGCTGGCGGTCTTTTTCAACAACCAGCTAGTTGGGGCAGCGAAACTCGCCCATCATCGATGACAACACGATCGTCCAATCGTCTGTCGTTTGCCGGATGGCTGGCAGCCGAGGGGAGGCAGTGTCAGATCGGTTTGTAGACGTCGACTCAACAAGGGTTTCCTGGGCATGCTGGAGTTCGAGCTGTGCCAGCTGAAGGCTTCCGCACACGCCGGCTGACGCGGGAAGCTCTCCACCGGCCCGCCTAAACAGGGCGAGCCCCCGATAGCCATGCTCCTGCGATCGATAGAGGTGTTCCGTAGCCTTGAACGCCCGCCGCAACGCCGGTTCAGTCTGACGTTTCCCGAGTTGGGCCGCCATCAATGCCGCGCGCCCCATGTTCATGGCTGCGCCTTCGGCATCGTCATTCCCCATCGCCTCTTCAGCTTTGGCTCGCAGCCGGTCGAGCTCCGCCTCTTCACCGACCACTTGAGCCTGTCCGATTCCGGCCGCGGCCACCAGCATGGAGAAGCTGAGGATTGATGCGGCGAGGCAATGCTCGTACCGGCCGATGTGTATGCCATTCCTCACTGTACGTGTTCCCAGGTATCGATTTGCTTGATGCTCCAATTGACGGCTTCCTTCAATTTGACAAGGTTTGGATCGGTATCGTTTTCATGGACGTGGTACAGCGATTTCTGGAGGGCGAAGAGCGGTTCGTAAGCCCGCATGTCCGGCAACTTCCCTAATGCCCAGGCGACTTCGGTTTTGACGGCGACATCGTCGGTATTCAGGGTTTCAAGCAAGGGATCCACGATGGTGAAGTCTCCATGGAGGGCTCCGACGATTCCCAGGGCTTTTGCCGCCGGCGCTCGTAGATCCGGCGCGCCGTGTTTCATCGTCTTGATGAGAACGGGAATCGTGTCTTTCTGGCCGATATTGCCCAGGGCCAGTGCCGAGGCTTTGGCGATGCTGCGATCAGGCCCGTTGAGTCCGTCGAGCAGGCGCGGGATGGCATTCACGGAGAAGAGGTCGCCGAACAAAGCCACCAATTTGACCTTGCGGGCCACCGGCGTGTTCGGATCGTCGTAGAGACGGAGCAGGCGTGCTTCCTGTCCCCATTCAGCCGTAATGAGGGCTGGGAAATCGTACTCTTCAAGGCGGGCTTGTAACTTGGTCATGGCAAAGGCGGTGGGATCGCCGGCCTTCGCGAGTGTCGCCGCAGCCTGGGCATCATCGAAGTCTGTGCGAACCTCCTTGCGCCAGGCCATTTTTTTTCCGTTGAGCAGATACCCGAATTGGCAGGCCGGCCCTTTCCAAATGCGCGACGGGGCATCAGGAAGATCGGCATCGCTCCCCATCGTGGTCGTCCCTTCCCAGGTCTTTTTTTGCTCGCATTTGATCTTCAGCTCGACATCGTGCGGCTGCGTCGGGTCTGTCACCGGGGTATAGCCGAATTCCTTCATGCGAGTGGCTGCGACCTCGATGAGCGGGCCGGCATCGATCGCGCCCTTGTCCGAAAGCGCAATGACTGTGATCAACACACGGTCGATTCGTTCCATCTGACTCTTTTGGTCGGCGGTCAGGGCTTCGCGGCGGGCCCAGCTTGGATCGCCGAAAAGCAGCAGGACCCCCAGGATGACAAGCGAGAGGATGCATCTCATGTCGGCTCCGTTCTGCTGAAAAGGACGATGATCGCAATACTATAGATCACTCTATAACAACCCCTCCCGGCGGTTGCAAGTTGCGCCGGCTTGAACGGCGTCCGTATAATCGCGCCATGTTGACTGGACGGCGGATCGCGTTTGTCGGCGGCGGCAATATGGCCGAGGCATTGTTGGCGGGATTGTTGCGAGAGGGCCTGACCACGCCGGGCTGCCTTGTTGTCAGCGATCCGCTTGCTTCCAGGCGCGAACTGTTGGGTCGTAACTTTGGCGTCGTGGTGACGGCCGACAATCAGACAGCAGTCCGGGGGGCTGACATCGTGGTGCTCTGTGTCGAACCGCAAGTGCTCGATGACGTGCTTGCCGAACTCGCGTCTTCGCTTGAAGCGCACCCCCTGTTGATCTCAGTCGCTGCCGGCTATCCCTTGTCTCGCATGCGTGATCGTCTCACTACTGCGACCAGATTAGTCCGGGCCATGCCGAATACGCCGTCCACAATCGGCCAGGGCGTGACGGCGATGAGTCTCGCGCCGGGATTGTCGTCCGGGGATCAGGACTGGGCAAGATGTCTGTTCGAATCCGTGGGCAAGGTGGTCATAGTAGAGGAACGACTGCTGGATGCCGTGACCGGCTTGAGTGGAAGCGGCCCAGCCTATGTGTTCGCCATGATTGAAGCACTTGCAGACGGCGGAGTCTTGGCCGGTCTACCTCGATCGGCCGCGCAACAGCTGGCGGCGAAAACGGTGGCCGGCGCAGCGCGCATGGTGCTGGAGCAGGGCGAGCATCCGGCTCTGTTGAAAGATCGAGTCGCCTCGCCGGGTGGGACCACAATTACCGGGTTGTCTCAACTGGAGCAGGGGCGGTTGCGGGCGACCCTGATCTCGGCCGTGGAAGCGGCCACGCGACGATCACAGGAATTGGGCAAGGCGGAGAGCCATCATCTCTAACAAGGAGCGAGTCTCGTGCAATATTGGGTGAAAGTCGTGTTTGCCGACAATCAGGAACTGCTGGTGAAAGATGCGATTCGTCATACGATCAGCGAAGATATGGAAGTGCTCGAAGTGGATTCGGCCAAGGAGGTCATCATTGTGCCGATGAAGCAGATTAAGTACATCGCCTGCGATGCCACGGTCTTCGCTCAAAAATCCAAGGCTTAGGAATTTTCATGAGCGTTGGTCACGGTGCCCGAACTGACTTTTATGTATCCAGCTTATCGACCGCTTGTGCTGGTGTTCGATCCTAGAGCGCCCGGTGAGGGCGGCTCTCGTTCTGCGCTCACCGCCCGGCCTCGAGGCGTGTTTGGCATCGGACAGGGACTCGAACCAGTGCGTATTGAGGCGCTCCCATCGCAACGTGGCATTGAAGGATTTCACGTGGGCATTGTCCGTTGGCTTCCCGGGTCGTGAGACATCGATCTCCACCTGATGTTGATAGGCCCACAGATTGACCAGCTGACTGGCAGCTATCTCGCAATCGAATTGCGGAATTCAGCAAGGTCGCCCATGCGCGAGGCCCATGATATCCACCAGAATATTTCTAGAGATTCCGCAATGTGTTCACGATTCCCCTCTAGAATGTACTCATTTCACCACGACGAACCGTCTCAATAACCTCCTAACTTGTACTTTGGATAGTGATCATATAGCATCCACCGCTCTTAATGATGAGGGTGCTGAGCTTCCCCGCTCATGCGGGACCTCACTGCGCGCACGCAGGTGCGCCGTGAGCCGAGCCGGAATTCAGACCACATGCCGGGCGAAGGCCAGCGTTCACCGTGCAGGACGGCTGGAATCGGGCCGCGGACTTTCCAGAAACCATGTGCATCCACAACGCAAAGGAATGTTCAATCGCAAAGGAGGGCCACCATGCTGAAACCTACGATCGTGAGCGTCATCATCGGCGTCCTGTGCGCCATCGGCATTGCGCGTCCAGCTCAGGCGTTGGAATATCTCAAAGACGAGGCGGGCCAGCACTTCGGCTACTCGCCGGCCGTGCTGACTAAAGGCGGTACCATCGTTTGGATGGGCGGGCAATTCGCCTTGAAGGACGACCAGGGCAACTCGATTGCAGAGGATGTTGAAGCGCAAGCGAGACAAGTTTTCAAATTGATGGACGAGACCCTCCGTAAGCTCGGCGGCACGCTCCAGAAAAACCTTGTGCTGATGACGGTCACCATGAATGATCCGCGGTACGGCGACAAGTTTTTTAAGGTGCGCAAGGAAGTATTTCCCGACGGCAACTACCCGGCCAGTCAAGCGTTGACCATCTCGAACTTCGCCATTCCGGGTATGAAGATCGAAATCCAAGGCATGGCGGTCCTGAATGACGAATGCGCCACAGAAAAATCCTGCCTCAAGAAGTAGGAACTGCGGGAAATCCACCGTCCGGCTGGCCGACGATGATGTGTCGGGCGGCCGGTGGCAAACAGATGACACGCTTGAACTCAGGATAGCGGCGCCAAGGATCTGTGAGTTGACGCAAACCCGACAGTCGGGAATAATGAATGATCGCGACAGGCATCAGGATGGCGCACACGCCACCAACCTGCTGGAAGGGACAGAGATGCCGACATTCATGCGATTGTTTCAGCCACTGGTCTATACGCTGCTGCGCCTCGTCGCTGGGTTCTTGTTGTTCCGGCACGGACGCAAAACCTCGACGCCGTGTCGAAAAGCGTTCCCGGTCATCAATCGCGCCGTCTTCACGCGGCGTATTCGCCGACTGTGTGAGAATCTCCCGCAACATCTCGCGTTCGCACCCCGCTGGGATAGGCGATGCACCGTTGTGTACTTGGGATAACACTGCGGCAGCATGCGCCGCCATCGCTCCGGAGAAATATGCGATAGTGCATGTGCCCAAAGATTACGCCACTCATTCAGGCAAATTACAAGGATTGGCAGATACGCTGGCCTAGCCGTTCGTACTCGCATGCCGCAGCAACGCATATTGAATTGTTCGACCGGGATACAGACGGTGGAGCAGTCTCACTCCTTCACAAACCAGTAGTCCAACTCTGCTTCCGAACACCGTACCCGCCTTGGCACAATGACTCGTCGCGTCAGATACCTGCTTGACGAACACTCTGTGGTTAAGGTGATCCCCCCGAATGCCCGTGCAAACTTTCGGTAAGGATGAAGCGGGCAGGCCTTAGTCCTCCCCGCGATTGGACGGGGAGCAGTTATTGGAACCTTGGGCGGCTTCATTGGCCTGGGTGGCGCCGAATTTTGACTGCCGGTTCTCCTCAACTATTTCCGCTTCGCGCCGTGAACGTCTGTCATTCCCAACAAGGCAATTAGTCTGGTCGTTGTCGCCTCAGTATTCCTGGGTTCTCCTTCAAGCCACATCGGTCAGCCGATTGCTGCCGCATAGGAGTAACTCACCAGCATGAAACCGTCTCGCGCGACAATCTCGGATGTTCCGCTGGGCGTAGTAACGTCTCTACAAGGGAAATCCCCAGTCTTTGTCCCCCTTGGTTTTCTTGTATCTTGGGACACAGTTCTCGAGAAGGAGAGCGCCATGCCTGATATCAGGCTGGTCATTCTCATCATGTGACTGGCGGGCGCGCGTGTGATGCCTGATTCTGCGCTGTCACTCGCACGTATCCGGCAGAGGTGAGCGGGAGGCTCGCTGTGTCGTTAAAATATCCGTAGGCGTTGGGGATCGATGGCGGACATCCGGGTGAATCGAGCAAAGGGTGTCACTGGCGTACAGACAGGCATTGGGGGCTAAGTAATATGGTATCTTCGCGGTGACGATCCGCGTCGTTGGAGATGCTGACAGGGGCTCCCGCTGTATTGGCCAAGTCCGCTGCATGATCGTTCGAGTACCTTGCACAAGGAGTATACAAACATGACGGAAGCGCTTGAAGGTCGTTCTACGCCACGGGGTGCCACATGGGACGGGCAGGGAACCAATTTCAGCCTGTTCTCCGCCCACGCGACGAAAGTGGAGGTCTGCATCTTCGACGCGACCGGGGAAAAAGAAATCGAACGAGTGACTCTGCCTGAATATACCGATCAGATCTGGCATGGGTATCTGCCCGGCATCCATCCGGGGACGCCCTATGGGTATCGAGTCCACGGCCCCTACGACCCTGAAACCGGGCATCGCTTTAATCCGAATAAGCTGCTGCTCGATCCGTATGCCTATGCCCATATGGGCGAGTTGCAGTGGAATCCGGCGCTGTTCGGCTATCAGATGGAGTCCGGCGATGATCGGACGTTTGATGAGCGTGACAGTGCGCCGTTCATGCCCAAGTGCACCGTGGTCGATCAGAACTTCGATTGGTCAGGGCCTCGAGATCGGAAGGCCGTTCCGTGGGACGACACCATCATTTATGAAATGCATGTGCGAGGTTTTACGAAGCGTCATCCGGCGGTGCCGCCAGCTCTCCAGGGCACCTATGAGGGGCTGGCGACCAAGGAGGTGCTGACGTATCTGCAATCGTTGGGGGTCACCTCCATTGAGCTGCTCCCGATCCATACCTTTGTCAATGACAGTTACCTGCTGGAAAAAGGGCTGACGAATTATTGGGGCTATAACAGTATTGGTTTTTTTGCGCCGGATCCGCGGTATGCCGCGAATCGACCGGAGAGCGTTCGGGAATGCAAGGAAATGATTGCCCGGCTGCACGACGCCGGCTTGGAGGTCATCTTGGACGTGGTGTACAACCACACCGCCGAAGGGAATGAACTCGGCCCCACGCTCTGCTTCAAGGGCATCGACAATGCCAGTTATTATCGTCTTCAGCCCGAGCAACCACGCTATTATATTAACGATACGGGGACCGGAAACACTTTGAACCTGAGCCACCCCCGCGTCATTCAGCTGGTGGCCGATAGCTTGCGCTACGCCGTGCAACAGATGCACGTGGACGGGTTCCGATTCGATCTCGGGACCATTCTCGCACGTGAGCCGAATGGCTTTGACAATCAAAGCGGGTTTTTGAAAGTGTGTCGGCAGGACCCCGTGCTGGCCACGGTGAAACTGATCGCCGAGCCCTGGGACTGTGGCCCGGGTGGGTATCAAGTGGGAGGTTTTCCTCCCGGATGGGGCGAGTGGAACGACAAGTTTCGGGATGATGTGCGCGATTTCTGGCGCGGCGAACTGGCTGCCACCGCCCTCGCGGATCGACTCTGCGCCTCGGCGTCGGTCTTTAATCATCAAGGCAGGCGGCCCTGGTCGTGCGTCAACTTTATCACGGCCCACGATGGCTTTACGCTGCAGGATATGGTGTCGTTTAACGAAAAGCATAACGAGGCGAATGGGGAGGACAATCAGGACGGCTCCTCCAACAATCGCTCGTGGAATTGCGGCGTCGAAGGGCCGACGGAGGATGCCGCGGTCAACGCGTTGCGCGACCGCCAAATGCGCAACCTCATGGCGACCTTGCTGCTCTCTCAGGGGACGCCCATGGTGCTGGCGGGCGATGAATTCGGGCGCACGCAACAGGGCAACAACAACGCCTATTGTCAGGACAACGAGACCAGCTGGGTGGATTGGACGCTGCTCGAGACCCGGTCATCCCTCTTTCAATTCGTGCAACAACTGATCGCCTTCCGTCACCGCTATCCGATTTTACGGCGCAATCTTTTTTTGACCGGGCGGTCTGTCGAGGACTCCGACGTTCGGGATGTGACCTGGATTAACGCCAATGGCGGGCCGATGGAAGAGCATCACTGGACCGACCCGACGATCCATTGTTTTGGGATGCTGCTCGATGGGCGGGCGCCGACAACCGGGCGCCGTCAGCCGGGGAAGGAGATGACGGTACTGGTTCTCGTCAACGGCCACCATGAGCCTGTTCAGTTTACATTGCCCACCTGCGTTGGTGCGTCCGAATGGTCACTCCTGCTTGATACCAATCTGCCGGAACGCCCTCAGGACCAGACCTTTAAGATGGGAACGCAGTACCTCCTCACGGATCGCTCACTGGTGTTATTGGTGTTGGGAGTCAAGCGGACGGCAGACGTGATTCCCGTCTAGCTGCAAGCGGTTCGGCGAATTGCGGTGCATGCGGGTGGGGGAATTGCGCTTGTAACGAATGTAGCGGTGGGGTCTTTTCAGTTTAACGGGTTCGCGGACATGGTGAGCGTCAGAAGGACGGTTCGGCGCTGAAACGGCGAATCGTTTCTCCATCAGCCGTTGCATGGCATCGATATGGTGACGCGTAATGCGGACGGCTCCCGCCTCTCGGCCTGCGGACGAAGCGGTAGGTGGGAGAAAAAATCCCTGCCGGTCATCGCCGAGCCGCGCATGCGTCAGTCGAGTCGTGACTCATGCCGAAAAACGCCGTGGATCTCTTGAAAAGTGATGGTCAGGCGGACATGTGGTGAACGACGGCCGGAAGAGCAAGCCCCGATATGGTTACACCCGGTCTCCGATCGGGTCCCATTCGTGGTCCCGCTCGACGGCGCTGATGAGACGTTCGAAGATATCCGGGATCGCGCCGGTCACCCGGCTCCAGTTGGAGATCATCGGAACGCCCAACGGATCTTCCAGAAACGCCTCGGTGGCGATTTTCATGCCCTTCAAAAACACTTCGACCGCCATCCGTTCCGCGTGCCGGTCAAACTGCAGACTGTTGATGGCGGCATCATTCTGATAGCGGGTGATGGCTTCTTGAGCGGCCTGCAGGTAGGTCGCCCGCAACGTCTTGAGCACCGCTTCCGATAACACGACGCCTTCACTCGCGAGGTTCCTGAACAACGATTTCGTGATGTCCACGCACATTTTCTGAAGTCCCTGCTCGGCATTATCCGCCGACAATCCTTGATGCTTGTGTTCGTAAGCGTCGGCGATATCGGCCTGGCAAATCCGCCTGAGCGCGCAGTTACGATAGATCTCGGACAGGACACCCACCTCCAGTCCCCAGTCGCCGGGCACGCGGTTGATCCAGGCGAGGTCCCGCACCATCGCGAATTCTCCCGCCAGCGGATACCGGAAGCTGTCGAGGAAGGTCAGGAGCGGATGGGCGCCGGCGATCTGTTGGAGGCTTCGAATCAGGGGGGTGAAATACAGCCGCGTGACGCGGCCGTGAAGGCGATTCGTGACCCGGCTGTAGTAGCCCTTGCAGAATTCGTAACCGAGATTGGTGTTGACGATCGGGTAGCAGAGTCTGGCGATATATTCGCGGTTGTAACTGAGAATGTCGCAGTCGTGCAGCGCGATCACGTTGCTTTCTCCACGGGCCAGGACATATCCGAAAGCCATCCAGCAGCCCCGGCCTTTTCCCTGCAGTCCGGTGTCGAGTTCCGCATGGGCCAGAAGTTTGAGGATGTCCTGAATCCCGGACCCGTCGTTCCAAACGATTCGCACCCTCTGCGGCAGCACGGAAAAAAACTGTTTGGCCAGCCGGAACTCCAGTGCCGAGGCGCGATCCAGCGAAATGACGATTTCGTTCACGTAACGGATGTCTTTCAGCACCTGGACGATATGTTTCAGCGCGGGGTTTTCAAGTTCGGAATAGAGCGAGGGGAGGACGAGGGCGATCGGGTTTGACGCCGCATGCCGCTCGAGTTCTTTTTCCAGTTGTTCAAGATTGGGGTCGCCGAGGCGGTGCAAGACGGTCACGAGACCATTCTGATGAAAATCCGACATGATTCCTCCTGTACAGGGTCCGGAGACGATGAGTGATAGCACAGCCCCGGGAGGCAGGGAGCGATTCCATCGCTGGAAGGCGGGCGCCGACCGTGCCGGGCAGGTAACGGTGCTGAGAGGAGATCGTGGTTACTGCGCCGGAGGCATGGCTTTGCTTGTCACAACCGACTTTACGATCTTGGCTCGTTTCACAGACTCCAGAAAGCGGTCCGGTGGTTCAGGATTGGGCAGATTCACTTCAACGGAATACCATCCCGACTTCATCGGCCCTTTCTTGATCCCGTTGAGTTCCTGCACCAAATCTTCAATGCTTTTTTCCGTGGTGCCATCTTGAAAGGCAACCCAGAACATGAAGGCCTGGCGGTCAGCCTCGCGGAGAGTATCCGACACCGGGAGCACGGCCGGCGCAAGTGTCTCTTTCGGCGGGTCGTTTTTGGCCACGACCACCGGTTTGGACGACGCATTGGCTTTGGCGACTTCAAGGGAGGTCACGGCCAGACGGGCATGTAACTCTCGATTGCGGCTTTCCAGCAATGCGACCTGTTTCACCAGCGTTTCATTCACCGACTTCACCGACTGGAGATCCTGGCGCACCAGTTCGCGGTCAGCTTCGACCGCACTCACGGCCACGCGCATGCCGGTTTGCACTTCCTGCGCGACATCGGTTTTCACGGTCTTGAGGTCTTCCTGTACGGCGACGACTTGGGCGTTGAGGCGCTGCTGGGTATGAGCGACGGTATCGATAAGGGTATTCAATTGCGCAAGTCGATCCTGCTCGGCGCGCGAGACGGCCACCGCCGCCGTTTGCGATTCGACGAGCTGCGCCAACTGGTGGTGGACCTGATCGATCTGGTCCTGCGTGGATTGCCGCGCGGCCTGCTCTTCTTCCAGCTGATGCGCACGATCCTCTGAGCCCACCCACGCCGGAATGCGTTCAGCCAGCAGTACGACAACGCCCACGGCCAGAACGATTTGCGCGAAGGCCGTCGTCACGGTCCACACCGGGCTGCTCTGTCTCGAACCTGAGGCAGCGCCCGGTTGCAGGCCGATCGCCGTTGCCAGGTGAGACCACCATCCGGGGGCGACCTCGTACTGTACTCGCAGCGAACCGCCATCGAAATGGTTTTGAACAGAGAGGGTGAGGCTCCCTTTGCCGACGGGAACACGCACGCTCTTTTGACCGGCTTCGGGAGCCACGCAGCCTCCGATCAGCACACCGGACTCGCTCCGGAGTTCGAGATGTTGAATGCTGCGTTCGCGTGCCGTGTAGGCGAAGGATGGATCGGTCTGCGCGCAATTCAACGTGCCGACGCGCTCGTGATTGACCAGGACCTGGAGAAACCCGGGGCGTTCTTCCGCCGCGCGGCGCGGCTGGTCATCCAGCGCGTCAAGCAGATGTGTGCGATAGTCGTTGAGCTCTGGTGCTTCCATGGTGCCGTCCCCCCCGATCGCCTCCAAAGAGAGCCAGGACGCCTCCCTTTTTGAGCGGATGTATATGGAGATTAACTTGCGGCTTCAACCCGTTGCTGACCTCGGCTTGCCGGCGATCCGCGACTTCCAGAAAACAATCGCGGCAAAACGCCAGATGCCAAACGCGGTAGTCGTGGCCGTAGTCATCGTGAAATAGTTGTCCCCACTTCTGTTCCGACAAGCAGGGATAGTGTTCCGGTTCGCTCTTTCGATAATGCGACTGCAAAACGGGCATCAGACGATCCACTTCGTGATTGAGGTGGTCTGGCCTGGTGCGTAATTCCTGTTCCAGTACGTCGATGTCCGGGCCGCTCAACCCGGTTTCGTTCATGGTGCGTTGCCAGCCCGATTGGCGCCACCGCTCAAAGTTCTTATAAACCCGCTGGCTTTCTGCCTGTCCGAAGCCCAGCAGCTTTACGACATGGGCCTGACTGAACCCGTAAAAGTGGTAGAACAGCGCGATCAGGGCATCGCGGCTGACGACGGCGCGAGAGGCCAAGCCATCGAGGAACCTTCCTACCGGTGTCAGCAGCTCTTTGTGGTAGCACAAGGGGTCCGGCTGACTGAAGGATTTGGCGATCAGGCTGTCCAGAAGAAAAAATGGCCTGCAGGGTACTTCGGTGCGGCCGAAGACGACAAACCGTTCCACCAATTCATAGCCCCAGCGAAGCGCCAGTTTTTCGTGGGTGATGTCGTCGCCCCATTGATTCGTTTCACGGAGGAACCGCTTGGTCTGACTGGTGGCGCGGTCCAACAATTCCGGCAGCGACTTCGTGACCAGGTCGTCGAATTCCCGCTCTGTGGTCACGACATTGTTGAGTCGTGCGGAAGCAGTCTGACCGTCTCGAATCGTCCTTCCGTCCGGCATCTTAGTCGACATAGTGGCGAATTCCTCAGCAAATGACAATTCGACAAGTCCGGTCTTAGGAGACCACATTTGTCCATGAAGGGTCAATGGGGGGATGGGGCTCAACCCCGCACTGTATCAGCGTGAAACAGGGCTGGCCAGGATGCGGAAAAAGACCGCCAGCGGCGTTCTCGCTTCATTCGGAGGCAGAGGCTCACCGCACAAGGACGGTACGATTCGCCTCTAGAAGACCGCCGGCGCACCATCTCGCCGGCGTCCACAAACGTGGCGGTCATTATGCTTCGCGCCGTGGACCTCGCTGCGGCCTTGCTGGACGATCGTTTTGCGCATCCTGTGGGGGAGATGTCTGACTGCGTCTGTCCACTTCTCTCGCTTCGGGGCTAGCCAAGAGGGTGGGAAGAGTCGTCACGGGCGGTCGGTGGAGAGTCGTTTGGCCAGCCGTCTGGCGAGGCGCATCATGGCTGGAGAACGGTCCGATGGATCGAGCAGGACGTTGATGACATACGGCTGGCTGGGGTCGGCCAGCGCTTTGGCCAGGGTTTCGACGAATTCTCCGTGGGTGGCGACGCGCGAGCCCTGTCCCCCGCCGATGAGTTCGCAGATCCGTTCGTAACGCCATTCTTGAATGTCGTTAAACGGGCCTTCCAGGATTTCGCGTTCGGTGGAATATCCATGGTTATTCAGGACAATCACGACGGGGGCCTGCCGGTATCGTACGGCGGTGGATAGTTCGGAGCCGGTCATCTGGAAGGCGCCGTCTCCCACCAGGACAATCGGTCGCAAGGACGGGTCGGCGAACGACGCGCCGATCGCCGCAGGGACGGCGAAGCCCATCGACGTATAGTAGGCTGGCGACAAAAACTCAAAACGCCGGTGGACGTGCAGATCCACGGAAGCAAACAGCGATTCGCCCACATCGGCGATGACCAGGGTTTGTTCTTCCAGTACCGTATCCAGGTGCCGGAATACCCCATGCAGGCTGACCGAGGCTTGCGCCGGGGGCATCGGCTCTTCGGGAACAGGCGGCGTCGGCAACTGCGGTTTGGGGAATGAGGGCAGCGAGGCGTTGGCGAGTCCTTTGACGAAATCTTCGAACCGGATGGAATCGTATCGATGGTGTTTGATGGCGATACGATCCGCGGTGGCATGGATGGTGTGGCCGTCGGAAAATAGGGCACTGCGGGCGTCCAAATCCTCAACGTCCGACAGAATCGATCCGAGAATGAGCAGGCAATCGGTTTGGTTCACGAATTCCTTCACCTCATCGCGGGCCACCAACCCGCTATAGACGCCCGCGTACAGCGGATGATCTTCACGGATGATGGATTTCCCGAGCAGGGTGGAGGCGATCGGCACATTCAATCGTTCCACGAGTGTCGTCAGCTCGTCGTGGAGCCCGAACCGTCCCACTTCAGCGCCGGCTAAAATTACCGGACGTTTGGCCGACTCCAACATCGCGCGCACTTCGGCCAGAGCCTCGCTCAAGGCGGCTTTGTCGGTCGGCTCGTCCACGATGCTGGTTGTATGGGATGTGTAGGCCAGCGGCACATGGACCATGTCGCGCGGGATTTCGAGATAGATGGGGCGTCGATACCGCAGCAGGGCCGCGAACGCGCGATCCATCTCACGCTCGGCTGTGACCGGGTCTTCCAGGCTGACGGCCGCCACCGTCATTTTTTCAAACACCTCACGCTGGGTCGAGAACTCGCGCACCATGTGGTGAAGGTAGGGGTTGCGGGCGCGTTCGGATAGTCCTGGCGACCCCGTCAACAACACGACCGGCGAGCGCTCCGCATAGGCACACGCAATGGCGTTGACCGTATTGAGTCCTCCGACACAGTATGTGACACAGAGGGCGCCGATGCCGTTGATCCGAGCATAGGCGTCGGCGGCGAAACCGGCGCAATCCTCTCGTGTCGTGGCCACGTGTTGAATCGGCGAGGATTCCATCAATTTATAGAGGCCCAGCACATAGTCGCCGGGAATGCCGAACATATGGCGGACGCCAAGGCGATGAAGCCGATCCAGGACGGCGGTGCCGATCGTGTGTGTGGTCATAGGTGTCAGCCGCTCCGTAAAGGGGGTGGAGAGTTGCTGCGCGTGCTTCTCGCAGCAAACCATAGGCGCCTGGTAAGGTCAAGCGTGGACACAATCATCGCGCACGGTTGCTTCGTGGCGTGATTTCAGGCACCCTCGTGAGCCGTTTGCCACTTCGGCAACATGGCATTGAACACCTGTACTCTGGATATATCCCTCTCATGACACAGCCCGTCACCGGTTCCACTGCGAGAGTCCGCCTGACCGCCGAGCGAGGAGGATCGCGTTATTACGGTCATCTCTGGGTATTCGACAACAATGTGGCCGAAGTGTTCGGCACGCCGGCGGCGGGAGATCTCGTCGACGTGTACACCCATCAGAAGCGATTCTTCGGCCGCGGGTGGTACAACCCCCATTCCAAAATCCGCATTCGTCTCCTGACCTTTCACGAGGAACCGATCGACGAGGCGTTTTTTGCCAGGCGTCTCCGCGCTGCGGCCGCGCTTCGTCACACCGTCACGCCCCATGCCAATGCCTGTCGTCTGGTTCATGGCGAGAGCGATCTGCTGCCGGGGCTGGTGGTGGACCGGTTTGCCGATGTGGCGGTGATGCAGGCTCTTGGATACGGCATGGATCTGCGAAAGGAATTATTGGGCGACCTCTTGGTGCAGGAGGCGGGGGTGAAGACCGTGTACCTGCGAAATGATGCCAAGAGCCGGACGCTGGAGGGGCTGCCCCTGTCGAAAGGATTCCTGCGCGGCGGAGGACTGACGAGGGTACACATCTACGAAGGCAAGGCCCAGTTTACGGTCGACATTGCGGAGGGACAAAAAACCGGATGGTTTTGTGACCAACGCGAAAACCGGCTGGCGGCGGCCGCCTATGCCAAGGGGCAGCGCGTGTTGGAAGCCTTTTGCCATACCGGCGCTTTCGGTGTGCAAGCGGCCTTGGCGGGGGCGCAATCGGTCGAAGGGTTGGATGTCAGCGCGGCGGCGGTCGCTTTGGCCAAGGCGCATGCCGAGCAGAACCATCTTGTCTCCATCTGCGACTATCGGCAGGCCGATGCCTTCGAAGAATTGCGAGTGCTTGAACGGAACCAGCAACGGTATGGTCTGGTCATTCTCGATCCGCCTGCTTTTGCCCGGAGCAAAAAGGCCGTGCCCCATGCGCTGGCCGGCTATAAAGACGTCAATCTGCGAGGTCTTCGTCTTCTTCAACCGGGGGGCGTCCTGGTGAGTTGTTCCTGCTCGCAGCCGGTGAGCGATGACGATTTCTGGAAGATGCTTCAGTCGGCCGCGCGGGATGCCAATCGTCAGATCCGTTTGCTCGAACAGCGCGGGCAGGGGCCGGACCATCCGGTGCTCGCGGGGATGCCGGAAACGCGGTACCTGAAATGTTTCATCGTCCAGGTGCTGTGAGGCGATGATGCGCGAGCATGAGGGGCCTGGGGAGCCTGTGGATGCGCCGCTCGTGCCAGCCTCTGTGTCGCTGCCGGAAATCACCCCCAAAGCGGTCGTCCTCTCGGTCCTGCTGGCCGCCGTCTTGGCGGGCGCCAATGCCTATTTGGGTCTGTTTGCGGGGATGACCGTCTCCGCCTCCATTCCCGCTGCCGTCGTGTCCATGGCGGTGCTGCGGCTCTTTCGTCAGTCCAATATTCTTGAAAACAATATCGTGCAAACCGCCGCCTCATCGGGTGAAGCGTTGGCGGCGGGTGTGATTTTTACCATTCCGGGTCTGGTCCTCATCGGCTATTGGACGAGCTTCGATTATTGGCAAACCTTCACTGTGTCGCTGGTTGGCGGGGTGCTGGGGGTGTTGTTCACGATTCCATTGCGCCGCGCCTTGATCATTCATGCCCGCCTTCGTTTTCCCGAGGGGGTCGCCACGGCCGAGGTGCTGAAGATCGGCGCTGTCTCAGGTGGACATGCCGGCGGCCGGGTTCGCTTGTTATTACGCGCAACGGCTTTGGGAGGCGGGTTGAAGTTTGCCGAAGGCGGGTTGAAGCTCTGGAGCGAAGCGCTCGAAGGGGCGCTTGAGTTTGGCCGCGTGACCTTCTATGGGGGACTCAACCTTTCGCCGGCGCTCGTGGCGGTCGGCTACATCATCGGTCTCAATACGGCGCTGGTTGTGTTTCTCGGCGGGGCGCTCGGTTGGTTGGTGCTCCTGCCCTTGTATCAGGCGCTCGTGGGGGCGCCGGACGGCCTGACTGGTGTGGCGGCGGCGAAGACCATCTGGAGCGGGCAGATTCGCTACATCGGCATCGGCGCCATGCTGGTGGGAGGAGTCTGGACCCTGATTCAGGTTCGAGGCCCGATCCTGCAGAGTCTCCGGCAGTTGGTCTCGCTCTATACGGCTCGTGGGGACAATCGTGCCGGTTCGGCGCTGCGCACTGATCGGGATGCCGGCGTGTTCTGGTTACTCGGTCTGACCGTGGCCTCGCTGGCGCCCATGCTGTTCCTGTACTCCCACCTGCTGGATCAACGTGTTGTCGCTGGCGCTGGATTAACGGTACTGATGGTGGTGACGGCCTTTCTCTTTTCTGCCGTGGCCGGGTATATGGCGGGCCTGGTCGGGAGTTCGAGCAACCCGGTGTCTGGCGTGACCATCGCGACGATCATGCTCGCGGCGCTGCTGCTATTAAGCATTCTGGGGCGTGAACATCCGGCTGGTCCGGCGGCAGCTTTGCTAGTGGGGGCGGTCGTCTGTTGCGCCGCCGCCATGGGTGGCGACAATCTGCAAGATCTAAAAACCGGACACCTGGTCGGGGCGACGCCTTGGAAGCAGCAGGTGATGCAGGTCATCGGGGTGGCGACAGGTGCGGCCGTCATCGTGCCGGTGCTGTCGCTGCTACAGGTGAAATACGGCATTGGAGCGGCGACTGTCGAACATGCCCACCCCCTCAGCGCGCCGCAGGCGACGTTAATGGCCAACCTTGCCAAGGGAGTGTTCGGCGGATCGTTACCCTGGAACTTGGTCGGGATCGGGATGGTGATCGGTGTGGTCATTATCGGAGCGGACGAATGGCAGGCGCGACGGCAGGCCCTGCTTCGTTTTCCGGTGCTAGCCGTGGCGCTTGGTATGTACCTGCCTCTCAAATTGTCGGCTGCGATCTTGTTTGGCGGGCTGCTGGCAGAGTATGTGCGGAGGGGGAGACTGGCTCCTGAGACATCTTCGTCCGATCGAGGGCTTCTATGCGCCGCCGGGCTCGTGACCGGTGAAGCGATGGTTGGTATCCTGCTGGCGCTTCCGATCGCCATGAGTTCTGTCTGGCCGTCGTTGGGAGGAGATCCGTTCCAGTTATTCGCCGATCCGCCGTTAGGCGGCTGGCCGGGGCTTGTCGCATTGTCGTTGGTCGGTTTCTTCCTGGTGCGGGCGGCTCAAGCCAAAGGAGACTCCGAACATGTTCACGCAACCCATAGCAAAACATGATGCGGCGTGAATGAGGTAGGGCGTTAATCGCTGGGTGGTTCAAAATGGCCCGGCGGCCGGGATTGCCAGGGGACCGTGGCCTGTTTGGATTGTTTCACGAGACTACGCAGGCTCACTTCGGCGGCGCGGAGCAGTTTCGGGTCTCCACTCTGCATGAGTGCGGTGAGGAGCACGAAGAGCGTTCGATCGTGCCCGGCTGCCAGCAGCAGTCTTTCCAGCACCGGGTCTGTTCCGGTTAATGTGGACAGAGGAGCCGGCTCTTCTTCGTCGTCTTTGCAGAGAAGGTCGAATTCTGTCGGGTGGATGAAGAGCCAGGGGAGGGGAATTTTCAATGCATCCGCCAAGGCTTCCAGGGTCGAGGCGGTGGGATCGAGTTGTTCCGACTCCAACGACTCCAAGAGAGTCGGGGCGATCCCGGCTCGTTGAGCAAAAGCCTGCTCAGAACATTTTTGAGACACCCGCCAAGCGCGAACCAGGGTTCCGATGTGTGGCATGGCGCCGATCATACTGCATCCCTTTCCGGCCCTGCAACGTGACTTTTTCGGCGCTGTTCAATACTTGTCTGTAACATCAATATGTTACGTCCCATTCTCCTAGGTAGAACAAAGGCATCCAAATCGGGTAGAATGAGGCGTTCTTATTGATATCCCCAGCGAGGAGGATCAGCCGATGTTAGGAACCGACATTCGCGGCATTATGGCCGAAGAGGAAGAAGTCCAGCGGCGGCAGGAAGCCTTGCAGTCGTTGATGTCGATGCGCGAGAGGCTGCTACGTGAATCCCTGGAAGCCCGGATCAAGCGGGCACGTGGAACCGGAGACTGGACGAACTTATCTCCCGCCGAATGTGCCAGTATCTATAAAGAGGAACGCGTTCATCTCCGTGCTCAATTGGAGCGATTGAAGGCTGAACGTGACCGCACACGCGGCAAGCTGTCGGCTCTCAAACGAGCCAAGGTGCGCGCCCAACGGATCCGTGCCGCTGAAGCTGCTTCAGGGAAGAAACGCAAATAGATTGATAGCGGGGAGGTGGTGCTAGTCAGCACCCCTCCTCGCAGTAGTGCCGCGACCGCCAGGTACCTGTTGACCTTCTCATCCCGCACTGTCTCTCGCAACTTTCTTTCCCATATCAGGGATGTCGCCAAGACAAAACGTACGCGCGACCGCGAGCGGGTCTTTGTGCTCGAAGGCGCCAAACCCATCCTTGAATTGGTGCGGTCGGCGCCTCACCAGATCGTCTGTCTCGTCATCGCTCCCACATTTCTCGAACGTCAGTCACCGGAGGTGGTGCAGGAGATTGTTCGCAGCGGTTGTACCGTGCACACGTGTCCCGAGCATCAGTTGGCTCAATTGTCTGATGTCGAAACGTCGAGCGGCGTCCTCGCCATCGTGCATCAACCCACCTGGGATCAGGCCACCATTCTGGCGCAGCCCAGAATCTTCGGCCTGTACGGCGACATGCTGCAAGATCCGGCGAACATTGGGACCATTATTCGAACGGCGGCGGGGCTGGGCGTGAGTGCCTTATGGATTGCGCCTCATTCCGTCGATGTGTTTAATCCGAAAGTCGTGCGAGCAACCGCCGGCACCCTCTTTCAACTCCCGATCTTTTCCCGCACGAGTTTGGAAGACCTGCTCAGTTTCGGCTGCACCATTATGGCGGCCGATGTCGGGAATCATTCGCACAGCGTCCCCATTCGATCCATTCAGACTATTCCGGCTCGCACCATCGTTGCAATTGGCAGTGAGAGTCGGGGGTTGTCTGACGCTATTCTTGAGGCCGCCACAGTCCGATTCACCATCCCACTGAAACCCGGGGTTGAATCCCTGAACGCCGCGACCGCCGCCGCCATTACCCTGTTCCACTTCGCCGGACTGTCGACCGAAGCCGCTCACGGGTGAGTGCATCGGTCTGCAGTGCCCTGCCGATCATCTGGGCGACTCCTGTTGTAACGTTCCCCAGTATTGCCGGGCATCGCGTACTGCGCCTCCTTCCTTTTTCTCTCCCGTTTCCTTTACGATGCCGTAAAGCAGGGGTTGCAATCCGAGGCGAACTCGAATGAAGGCGAAGACGACGTTTCATTGTCAGGCATGCGGCCATCAGGCGCCGCGCTGGCTCGGACGTTGCCCCGACTGCGGCGGCTGGAATACGCTCAAGGAAGAGCGTCTGCCGGCCGCTCCCAAAGGTCGCCAGGGGATGCCAGCCTCGCCAATGGCGGTTGCCATGCCCATCTCCGACATCGAAATCGTGGGCGAGCCCCGGCACAGCACGGGAATGAGCGAGTTCGACCGGGTTCTGGGCGGCGGCGTGGTGCCCGGCTCTGTGATGTTGATCGGCGGCGACCCGGGCATTGGCAAAACGACGTTATTGTTGCAGGCGTTGCCCCTGCTGGCGGGAGCGGGCGAGCAGGTGTTGTATGTCTCCGGGGAGGAGTCTCCCCGGCAGATCAAGATGCGGGGCGAACGGCTTGGCATCGGCGGCAAGCACCTCCTCATTCTCGGAGAAACCTCCCTCGAACAAATTCTCAAAGCCATTCAGGAAATCAAGCCGGCGGCGGTCGTTGTGGACTCGATTCAGACCGTCTATACCGAGCAACTGACATCGGCGCCGGGCAGTATCAGCCAGGTGCAGGAAGTGGCCGGGCAGTTGATGTGGTTCGCGAAGCGCAACCATGTCCCCGTGTTCATCATCGGGCATGTCACAAAGGAAGGGGCGATTGCCGGCCCCCGGTTGCTGGAACATATCGTCGATACGGTGTTGTACTTCGAAGGCGACAAGAGCCACAGTTTCCGCATTTTGCGCGCCGTGAAAAACCGGTTCGGGTCCACGAACGAAATTGGCGTCTTCGAGATGAAAGACGGCGGACTGGAAGAGGTCAGCAATCCCTCCGAGTTGTTTCTCGCCGAGCGGCCGCAACGCAGCACCGGCTCTGTGGTGGTGTCCAGTCTGGAGGGAACGCGGCCGATTCTGGTCGAATTGCAAGCGCTGGTGTCGAGCACCAATTATCCCATGCCCAAGCGCATGGCCAACGGGGTGGAACCGAATCGCTTGTCGTTGCTGCTGGCGGTGATGGAAAAGCGCCTGGGCATGCATCTCTCGGGTCAGGATGTGTACGTCAATGTGGTCGGCGGAATCCATATCGACGAACCGGCCATCGATTTAGGCATTGTCGCCGCCGTCACGTCGAGCTTGCGCGAGAGCCCGATCGATTTCACGACTTTGGTGATGGGTGAAGTCGGACTGGGCGGCGAGGTGAGGGCAATCAGCCAGGCGGAATTGCGGATTCGCGAAGCCGCAAAGATGGGCTTCAAGCGTTGCCTGTTGCCGGAGCGGAATGTGGCGAAACTCGATCCGGTTGACGGGATCGAAATGATCGGCATTCGTGAAGTCGGAGACGCCTTGGACGCAGTGCTGGCGTGAGAAACGTGGGAAGTAACAAGGAACACGAGGAACGAGCGCGGCGGCTGATCTGCGCCCTCCTGCTCTGTGTCTTCACCGTTTCCGGCTGCGCGCTGTTTGGCCCCGCGGAGACCATTCCACTGAAAGAGGCGACGGCGGAACAATTGACCGCGCTGCTGCAGGAGCGGGCGGAAGAAGTGCGTACGATCAAGGGCCTCTTCAGCGCGAAGATCACCGGCGGTATCCTGCCCATCGGCCAACGCGTCCAGGGCACGGTGTTTTATCAACGCCCCAACGCCATCAGACTGCGCGGGTTCTCGGCGGTGGGAAGTGAGATTTTCGAGTTCGTGCAGATCGAAGATCAGTTCAAGCTTCGTCTGCCAACCATGGGGCGTGAAGTGACCGGTCGTCCATCTGAGGCCGATCAACTGGGGCAGCTCACGCGTCCCTTTCAGTTGAGCGTGTGGGCCATGAGCGGCATTATGGGTACGCAGGTTGTGGGGCCGCAGGAACAGGTCCGCTTGTCGGAGGAAGGCGCCCGCTACCGGTTGGATGTGGTAACGGCACCGGGGATGAACGGCGCGGCTCCTCAGGTGAGTCGGCGCATCTGGTTTGATCGCCGGAATTTGCTGGTGATTCAGGAGGAGCGGCTGACTTCCGCCGGCGAGGTTGAAGCCACGATGCAATTCGACGATTATCGCCCAGTTGGTCCTTTGCCGCCGGCTATCCTAGCGTCCAGTGGACAGACTCCTGAGGCCGGCACACGTATCATGCGTCCCTTTACCATCCGCATGACTGATGGGCAGGGATCCGGCAGTCTGCAGGTGACGTTTCATGAATTGGTTCCGAATGAGCCAATCAAGCCGGGTGAACTGGGACGTGTATGAGGCCGCAGCCGGATCATTATTTGTTAGCAATCGATACTGCGACGGCCTGGCAAAGCGTGGCGTTGCTTCAATGCGACAAGGTGTTGGCCCTGGTCGAGCAGGACGCCGATGGGTCGCATGCGCGCTCGCTCATGGGCGCTATCGATCGTGTGCTGCGCGAGGGGAGTATCACGCTGAAAGAACTTCAGAGCCTGGCGGTGTCGATCGGGCCCGGTTCTTTTACCGGACTCCGGGTCGGGCTCGCGACCATGTTAGGGTTTCGTGCGGTGTTGGGTCTACCGATTGCACCGGTGCCGACCTTGGAAGCCATGGCTTGGAACCTGCGCGACGTGAAGGGCCTGCTGGTGCCTGTGCTGAAAAGTCGGCACAATGAAGTGTACTGGGCTGCCTATGAGTGGCTGCCGGAATCCGGGTTGCGCACCCTGATCGCCGAACAAGTTGGACCTCCGGCTTCTGTGGCGCGGGCCGTACAGGCGGCAAAAACCTGCACGTGCTTTGGCGACGGATGGCAGGCGTATGGGAAGGACATCCGGGAAGCCGTTGAGTCAGCCGGCGGGCAGATCCTGGAAGTCAGCCCGGAGCAGCAACATCCTTCAGCCGTCAGTGTAGGGCTCGCCGGACGACAGCGTCTGGATGAGGGGGAGCTTGCGGAACAGGAACTGGTTCCTCGGTATGTCCAACGCACGGAAGCGGAAGTCAAATTCGACGAGCAGCAGGGGGTGTCTGCGCTGGAGCGGCGGCGCCAGCGGGTGGCGAGCAAACTGACGCAGGGACGACGGCGAGCTGTTCCTAAGAGCGCTGATTCACGACGTACCACATAACGCATGCCATGGAGTTTTCCCTCTGACATGACATCACCTTCGATCCTGATTGAACCGGCGACCTCCGGCCTCCTCGATGAGGTGCTCGCCATCGAACAGGCTTGCTTCTCAGCCCCCTGGACGCGCAAAATGTTGGCAGCTGAACTGTCCGGCAACCCATTCGCACATTTTTTGGTCGCGAAGTGTCCCGACCCTCAGTCTGGCTCCCTTGCGGTAGCGGGGTATTTTTGTTTTTGGATCGTCTTTGAAGAAGTGCGGTTGATGAACCTGGCGGTGATGGCGCCGTTCAGACGGCAGGGCGTGGCGACGAGGTTAGTGTGCAATGCTCTGCAAGCCGGGCTGGAACGCGGTGCAACGCGGGCGATGTTGGAGGTGCGGGGCTCGAATCACGAGGCGCAGACGCTCTATTACCGGCTGGGATTTCGTCAGACGGCGACGCGGGCACGGTATTATGTCAATCCCGAGGAGGATGCGGTGCTCATGGAAATGGCGCCGCTGCAGGTGAGTGAGGTGTGTAGGCGGCCTGGAGCGTGAGTTCCGGGAGCCGGGTAACACGACGGTCATCCACGAACGTATGTAGTCAACCAGGAGGTGCGACATGCAGACGGAGACGGCGATCACTGAGCGGTTACGGCAATCCAACACAGAATTCCGTGCCCTTGAAGAATCTCACCATCGCCTCGACGCGGAGCTGGCCGATTTGCAACGACGGCATGTGCTCACGCCGGCGGAAGAAGTCCTGAAGAAACAACTGCAAAAAGAGAAGCTAGCCACGAAGGATAAGATCGCCGAACTCATCCGCTCCTCACGGTAACGAGGGCGGGAGGGAAGGCCTTCCGGGAACCTCTCGCAAGCCCCTCGCGGGTGAGCGGCAAGGGGGAACGGACGGCCCAGGCGTTGGTTCAGACCGGGAATGCTCGCACCACTGGCCGCCCATATTCAGTCGCTCAAGAAGCGGCTGTTGATTATCGCGGTCACCTTGGGGGTCGCGTTTGCGGCGGCGTTTGCCTACTCAACCGAGATGGTCGCCTGGCTCAATCGTCCGTTCCCCAATCAGCTGGTCTTTTACGGACCGACCGAAGCCTTATTTGCCTCGATCAAGGTGTCGTTTCTGGCGGGCCTCATTCTCAGCCTGCCGATCGTGTTTTATCAATTCTGGAAGTTCATCGCGCCGGCGTTGCTTCCCAAGGAGCAGCGCTGGGCGATTCCGATTTTCCTGCTGGCCGCGCTCCTGTTCGCGCTCGGCTTGATTTTTTGTAATCTTGTTATCCTGCCGCTGGTCATCGACTTTTTTGTCAGCTTCGGGATGGATCGCGACATCACGCCGGCGCTCGGTGTCGGCACCTATATCGATTTCAACGTCAAATTCCTGCTGATCTTCGGTTGTGCGTTTGAATTGCCCCTGGTGCTGACCATTTTGTCCCGGGTGGGTGTGGTCTCGGCGGCGGTGCTGGCGCATTACCGCAAACATGCGATCATGGCGGCCTTGATCATTTCAGCTATCGTGACACCGGACGCCACCTTGTTCACCATGTTGCTGATGGCTGTTCCGCTCATGATACTCTATGAGATCGGGATTATCGGCGCGAAGATCTTCGGGCGGTCCTCGGGCCCGGCGCCAGACATGAATTTGCCTCTCGACCCAGATATACCCGTCGGTACCGCCGGTCATCGTGTGCGATGACCCGGCGTTCACAATTTTCGAAGGGTGAGTGTCTTATGCTGCGTCACATGTTGGTGTGGACGGCGCTGGCGGTCGGCAGTCTGCAGGGAATGGGATATGGCGAATCCCTGCCAGTCGGGAACGAGGGCGGCGGGCCGCCGAAATTGGAACAGGGACATCCGGGGGAGGACCCTTCCGCGCCTGCTGATATCGGAAACACCAGTATTCAGGCCTTGGCTTCAGGCGCCGGTGGCGTGATTTACGCTGGATCATTCGGCATGGGCATTTTTCGAAGCAGCGACCGGGGCGGCACCTGGATGTCGGCCAACGAGGGATTGAACGATCCCTTCGTGCTCTGTCTCACCACCGGCAAAGATGGCGCCATCTATGCGGGGACGTTTCGTGGCGGAGTGTTCCGCTCCCGCGATGCCGGCAAAACCTGGCAGGCCATCAACAAAGGCCTGAAGCGTCTGGAAATCAAAGCATTGCTGATGGATGCCAAGGGGCTCTATGCAGGGACCGGCGACGGGGTATACCTGTTGAATGCGGCGCAGGATCAATGGAAAGTCGTGACGACCGGGCTGGATGAAGTGCTGGTGCATGCGCTAGTCAGAACCAGCGATGGCACGCTGTACGCGGGAACTTCCGGCAAAGGCGTGCATAGTTACAAGGAACGCTCACCCGGATGGACGCGCCTGAAGCAGGGGCTGAAAGACCACGAAGGATTGGTGGAGAATTTTATCCGCGTGCTGGCCGTCGATAAGGAACAGGGCGTGTATGCTGGCACGTTCGACGGCGGGGTGTTCCGCAGCGGAGACGGCGGCAAAACCTGGTTGCCGATCAGTCGGGCCTTGCCCAACGATTCCATTCGCGGCTTGATCAGCAACGAGCGCGGTGTGTATGTTGCCACGGGGCGAGGAATCTTTAAGACCGTCGACAAGGGACGGCAATGGATGCCCTTGAACAAGGGCCTCAGCAATCTCTCGGTGCAGGTGTTGATCGAGGGCGAGAAGGGCGGATTTTATGCCGGAACCAGCTCCGGTGTGTTTCGCAGCGATGACGATGGTCTCACCTGGACGGCGGTCAGCCAGGGGTTGGAAGGCGAGAGCGTCGCGCCCTTCAAGTTTAACTGAGTAGGAAAGGACATGAGATGACGGCACAAACCGGTTCACCACAAGCGATTATCACTGTGACATCCAAGAATGAGTCCTGGGGCCAGATCGTGCTGCGCTTTTTCCCGGACGTCGCGCCGAATCACGTCAAAAACTTTACGGACCTGGCGAAGAAAGGCTTTTACAACGGTACCACCTTTCACCGCGTGATTCCCGGGTTCATGATTCAGGGCGGCGATCCTAACAGCAAGAATCCGGACCGTGCATCACACGGGATGGGCGGTCCGGGCCACAACGTGAAGGCGGAGTTCAACAGCAAGCCGCATAAGCGGGGAACCCTCTCCATGGCGCGCGCCAATGATCCGGACAGCGCCGGTTCTCAGTTCTTTATCTGCGTGAATGACGCCAACTTCCTGGATTGGCAATATACGGTGTTCGGGGAAGTGCAGAGCGGGCTCGATGTGGTTGACAAGGTCGTCGGTGCCAAGCGTGATGGGCGCGACAATCCATTGGAACGAGTCGAAATGGCCGTGACGATTACGGAATAGTGCGAGACGTAAGAGATGAGCGGCAAGCGAGGGAATGCCCGGATCATCCTTTCACGTTTCACGTTTCACGTTTTACGAGGCGCGCTGACCTGCATGCTCGCTGCAGGCTGCGCCATTCCTCAGGTCCCGTCTCGGACTGTGTACGAAGACCCCGTCAATTTTGTCCGTTTGGAGTTGGATGCCAATGTGCTGCCGGAATGGCCGCCCGGGCATTTCACGCATCCTGCTCAGTTTTCTCACGAGCAGGTCAGGCGAGTACTGATGGGCCTTACGGTTCAGGAGCACCGGACCATGGTGCAGCGCTGGATCGGCGGCGACTCTCGGCGGGTACCGATGTTCCGCGATGCGGAGATCATGATCCTCGTGCCGCAGGTGGTCCAGGCGTTACGGTTAGCGCGAGAAAATGAGCGGGTGACCTACTACCTCAGTCAGCCGGAAACGTCGGTGAAGCGTACGATCACGTCGGGGGGCCTGTACATCCGGGGCACTGAACTGCATTTTATTCTGGGAAATTGGCAGACGCTGTACGGTATTCCGGCCTACGGTATGATCTACGATCGACGGTACCCGATGAACCCCATTATCTCCAAAGGGTTTGATTTGTTCTTTGACCTTGATCAGGCCCTGGTGTCTCAAACGACGAGCATCTGGGACGGGCTCCTCGCCAACACGAAGGACGAATTGGTCATCGACCTCGCCATTGTTTTTCCCGGCCAGACTATCTGATCTTTCCATCATTCGTGAAACGTATCCCGTAAACCCCCCACGTGCATCCCTCCTGACGCACGGATACTCAAACGTGAGTCATCATGGCCGCGTGCCTACATGCCTCATGAACGCGGGCTAGTATGCCGCCGGGGGCGGTCCTTCTGGCTGGCGCATTGTGTCAGGCGGGCGGGAATCAGTCGCCGCGCGGCTCATCAGAAGAACGCGGCCCGTGTCGTCACCTTGCGAGGTATAGGCCAGCGTGACTTCCGCGATCTTATAGTCATACTGCGTATCCGCCAGTCGCGTTTGCGCCGCGGTGAGTGCGACCTCTGATTGCGTGACTTCCACCACCGTGCCCAACCCGAGTTTGTAGCGCTGTTTGGAAAGCTGTAAGGCTTCTTGGGCGGTCTTGACCTGTTCTTCCGCCAGCGTGATTTGTTGCGCGAAGGTGAGGGTGTCGAGATAGGCATTGGTCACCTGCTGCGTCAAGGCCTGTTCGATATTGCTGGTCGCGGCCGAGGCGGCCTGCCGATTGGCATTGGCTTCCACGACCTGGTTCTCGATCAGGAAGCCGGTGAACAGCGGCATGGAGACCATGGCGCCGGCCATCCACCACCCACCGGTTTGCTGGTTCTGGCGCGGATCGAACGGATCGAAGGTGCCGCCGCTGGCGATCGCGGAAACAGTCGGAAGGTATTGACGTTTGGCGGCCGTCAGTCGCGCATCGGCGGATGCCGTGTGTTCCTTGGCCCGTTTGACTTCCGGGTGCGAGAGGCTTTCACTGATCAGGGTCTCCAGCGTCTTCTGCGGGCGAACGGCGACGGAAATATCTTCGAGGACATAGTCGTCGCTTCCAGCAATGCCCATGGTGCGGTTTAGATCGGCATAACTGGCTCTGAGATCGTTGCGGCTCCGCACCAGCAGGGATTGGGCGTTCACGAGCTCGACATGGGCCAGGTCGAAGTCGAGCTTGGATTTCAGTTGTTGGCGATAGAGCGTTTCGATCTGGCCGGCGATGATTCCGCGCTCACGAACCGTCTCTTCGGCAATCTGCACCAGGCGATGCCGCTTCAGACTGTTCAGGTACGCGCGCTGCACATACAGCAGCACCAGGGCGCGTCGCGCGTTCACATCCTGCCCTTGGGCACGTTCGGCGAGTTTGTTCGACTCCACGAGATTGCTGGTATAGCCGAAATCGTAGAGGCGTTGATTGGCGATCACGCCGCCGGTGAAGGTGGTTTGATTTTCGCGCAGCAGTCCTCCGCCGATCAGGAAACGCGGATTGGTCACGCCGGCGCCGGCGACGGTGTTGGCGTTGGCATAAACCTGGGGATAGTACAAGGAACGCGCCTGTTCCGTGCGCGCCTCCGAGGCTTTTAAGTTTGCCTGCCCCTCGATCAGCATCGGGTGGTTTTTTACGGCAATCTCTACGGCCTGTTGCACGCCGAGAAAACTGCCTCGGGACAACGAGACCGGCCGGTCCGTATCGGCGGCATGGGTGGCGGGGGCAGCAGCTGCCGCTGATAACAGGGCGGCCAGCATGAGGAAGGTCCTGCGTGGCAATCGATACGTCATGGGCGAACTCCCTGTGTCTGTGTCGCTCTGTTTGGTGTGGGCGCGGCGGTCGGCGGTGGAGGGGTGCCGCCAGGCGTACGCCGCTCAAATTTTTGTTGGGACAGTTTCGCATCCGGCAGGTTGAACGGCGAGGCGACGACCGGCAGGCCTTCGAGTAGCCGGCGTTTGCCCACGGCCACCACATCTTCGTCACCTCGTAACCCGGATGTGATCTCGATCCAACGGCCGTCGCTGATGCCGGTTTGCACCGCAACCGGTTTTGCCTTGCCTTCTTCGACGATGAAGAGGGTTTTCCCTTTAGGCGTGCTGCTCACCGCTTGTGGAGGAACCACGAGAGCCTGTGGAATTTCACGCAGGCCGAGGGCCACTTCGGCGAAGGTTCCTGGCCGAAGTGCATGGTCTTGATTGGGCAAATCGACTTCTATGAGCAGACTGCGCGTGGCTGGATCCAGCGCCATGGTGGAACGAGTGACGACGCCGCTAAACGAGCGGTCCGGCAGTTCGGTCACCTTGACGGTCGCCTGAGTCTTTCCCGGCACCACCCAGGGGCTGTCGTCTTGCGGCACGTTGGCGTAGATGCGAACCGTGTTCAGATCCATGATCGTAAAGAGGGGAATCGCGTTCGTCGCCGAAGAGGTGGCGATTTGAATCAAGGCTCCGGGGTCCGCGAATCGCGCGGTCACGATGCCATCATACGGCGCGCGGACTTTGGTGTAATCGCGCATGACGACCCGCTGCTCCATCAAGTGCCTGGCTCCCTGATAGGCGGCTTCCGCCACGTCCACGTCCTGCTTGGCAATGACGTCCGGCGACTCCTTCCATACCTTGGCCAGCCGCTCGTAGGTCAGCCTTTTAATTTTGTAATCCGACACCGCCTGCTGGTACTGCTCTTCGACTTCCGGCGCGTCGATGACGGCGACGATGTCGTTTTTCTTCACTGCATCACCCTTGTCCGGTCCGATCCATTTGAGATAGCCGGATACCTTGGCGTACAGCGTGGTTTGATAGAGGGGAGACACATTGGCGGGAAGCTTGACGGTATACACCAGATCGCGCCGGGTGGGCTTCGTCACCTGCACATCTACCGGCGCGCTGTCCGGTACCGCAGCGGATTCGCCGGGCGGGTGTGGCGGGGCGGGGACCGCGGAGGACGCAGGGGGAGCCGGATGGCCGACTTCCTGGATGTCCCGCCAATAGAGGAGCCCGCCGACGACGAGCATGAGCACAATGGCGGCCGCGACCCAGCGAATTTTCCGGCGCGTGGCCCTGACGGGGCGGAGAGTCGTTGACGATTCGTCCATTACATACCCTCTGAAGTCGCGGGAGCGGTGGTGGGCACCGGCGCGCGTTCTCGTCGAATCAACACGAGACTGTGCATGACGGGCACGACCAGCAGTGTCATGATCGTGCTGACCGCCAATCCTCCGACCACCGCGCGGGCCAAAGGGACCATGGTTTCGTTGCCCTCGCCGAATCCTAGGGCGAGCGGTAACAGGCCGAGGATCGTGGCAAGCGCCGTCATGAGAATCGGCCGGATCCGCCGCCGCCCGGCTTCCAGCACGGCATGCGCCGCGGTCGCTCCGTTGCGAACCATGCGGTTGGCGAAATCGACAAGCAAAATGCTGTTCGACACCACAACGCCCATCATCATGAGTGTCCCGATCATGGACTCCACGTTAACCGACGTGTTGGTCACGTACAGCGTCAATACCGTGCCGATCCAGCCGAGCGGGACAGCCACCAGAATGATCAGCGGGTCGATAAAGGAGCGAAACAGCGCCACCATCACCAGATAAATCAAGACCACGGCCAATGGGAGCGCCAAGGCAAAGTTCTGAATCGCGCTGCGCATGTTGGCCACTTCTCCGCGCAGCTGCACGGTCACGTCCTTCGGCAGCTGGATGCCGGCCAACACCTGTTCGATATCCTTTGCGACGTGGCCGAGGTCGTTGCCGACGGGCGTGACGAGCACGTTGATCAACCGTGAGAGGTCGTAGTGGTCCACCGAATCGGGACCGGTCTTGAAGTTGAGTTGGGCCACATCGCGCAGCATGACCGGCGGACCGCGCCGGTCGTCGCCGGACGTGTAGTAGCCGCCCGCGATCTCCATCTGTCTTCCCGCGAAGGGGGTATTCTGCAACGCGAGCGTGGACCCTTGTATGCCGCCTCCCGTGAGGCTCGAAGTGGGCAGGAGGGGCGTGCGCGCACCGATGATCGGTATGTTCAGGAGATCTTCCGTCGTGGTCAGCGATTGCTCCGGGTACTGGGCGAGCAGAAAATACCCGTTGGCGGTTTTCGGGTCAAGCCAGTAGTTGGGTGAGAGTGCGAGGTTCGAGCTGATGCCGGTAATAACATCCACGACGACGCGGTTCTGGTTGATGCCGTAGTAGGCGGCCTTTGTGCGGTCCACATCGATGTGCAGTTCGGGATAACTCTTGCCTTGCTTGATCCGGACATCGACGGTGTTAGGCACCTGGGCGATCTGCTGTTGAATCCGCTCCGCCACAGGCCGGATCACGTCCAGGCTGGGACCTTTCACCTGAATATCGATCGGAGCTTTCAAGCCGAAATTCAACACGTCGCTGATGATGCCGCCGGTTTGAAAAGCGATTTCCACTCCCGGCAACGAGGTTTTGATCCGCTTGCGCAAGTCTGTGATGTAGTCCTCTGTGTGTCCCCTATGAGCGGTGACCAGATTGACGAGCACGAATGCCGTATGGTTACCCGTGTTCGGTGCAAAGCGCGCGGCATCGCCGTAGTAAAGCCCTGTGTTCGAAATGACTTCTTCTAGGTCGTCTTTAGGGATCGTGTCGTGCACCAGTTGTTCGATCTGCCCCACGATGGCCGTGGTCTTTTCAATCCGGGAACCTTCCGGCGCGGTGACCGACATCGCGAAGTTGCCCGCGTCGACTTTGGGGAAGAATTCGGTGTGCAGGCGGGGAACCAGGAATGCGCCGGTGGCGATCAGCGCGAACGTCGCGATCACGATCACCAATGCTTTGAAGCGCAGGCCTCCCTGCAAGAGCGGTTCATAGATCGCGAGCACATAGCGAAACCAGCCCTCATCGGCCGAGGCCCCATGTTCGGCACCCTTGCCATGCCCGGCCTGGTAGAGCCAGGCCAGCACGACCGGCGTGACCGACATAGACACGACATAGTCAGCCAGCATCGCAAAAGCCACCGTCATGGCCAGCGGCACGAACAGATACTTCACGATGCCGGTAAAAAACACGATGGGCAGATACACGATCAGAATGCAGATCGTGGCGACGAGAATCGGGAGCGTCAGTTCCGTCGCACTGTCTTCCGCCGCCAAGCGCCCGTCTTTGCCCATTTCCAAATGCCGGTGCAGGTTTTCCTGCACGACGATGTTGTTGTCGAGGAGGGTGCCGATGACGAGGGCCAACCCGCCCAGCGTCATGATGTTCACGCTTTGGCCCGTGAGATAGAGGGCGACCAGCGCGGTGGTGAGCGAGAGGGGAATGGCCAGGCCGACCACGAGCGCGGCCTTCACGCTCGCCAAAAAAACGAAAATCATGAGGCCGGCGAGACCGGCGCCCAGGAGGCCTTCTTTCTGCAAATTGGCGATGGCCTGACGAATGTAGAGCGACTGGTCGTAAATAAACTTGATGGCCGTCCCGGGTGGAATCTCCGTCAGCTTGTGAAGCTTCGCACGGATGCCGTCGGTGACTTCCAGCGTATTGGCGCCTTCCTGTCTAGTGATCGGAATGTAGGTCGCTTCGCGGCCGTTCACCCGTACGATTGACGTCTGGATGGCGGCGCTGTCAGCGGCGGTGCCGATGTCGCGGATCAGCACCGGCGTGCCGTTGACGACTTTGATGGGAATGTCGTTGATCTTGTCCACGATGTCCACGAGGCTGTTGGAATAGACGTAATAGTCAAGGTCGCCGATCTTGATGTTGCCTGCTGGGATGATGGCGCTCTGCTGGTTCAGTGCGTTGACGACGTCGGAAGGCGAGATGCCGCGCGCCAGCAGCCGCTGCTGATCCAGAAAGACAGTGATCTGCCTGACCTTCCCGCCCAAGGGAGGACCAAAGGAAATGCCGGGGATGGTTGCGATCTGATTGCGCACGTTGAAGTACGCCAGATCGCGAATTTCTTTCGGACCAAGAGTCTCACTGGAGATGGACAAGTATCCGATGGGAAGACTCGATACCCCAAACTTATAGACTGACGGCGGGTAGACGCCTGGCGGCAACAGGCGAATGATGCTGTAGGCCAGGCTGGTCAATTCGGATTGTGCCGCATCAATGCCATAGTCCGGTTGAAAGAAGACTTTGATGTAACTCATTCCCGCAAGCGATTGTGATTCGATATGTTCGACATAGCTCGCTTCGACGAAGCGTTGCTCCATCTTAAGCGTGATCGCGCCTTCCATTTCACCCGGGCTCAGGCCACGATAAAACGTCGTGACGAGAATCGAGGGCAGCTTAATTTCGGGAAAAATGTCCACACGCATCTTCTGGTACGACACGCCGCCCAGAATCAGGGCGATCATGCACAATGCGAAGACGGCGTAGGGATTTTTCAGCGCGGCGCGCGTCAGCATGGCGTGGCTATCCGTCGGGTGCAGTTGTGTTCCAGCCAAAATTTCCAGAGGTGAAGCGAGAGCGTTACGAGATCATCGAACTGTCCCGGTTTGACGACGTACCCATTGGCTCCGGCTTGGTAGCAAGCACGAACGTCCGTGGCGTCGTCTGAACTGGTCAGAATGACGACAGGAATCTGCGCCAAGCGCGCCTCCTGTTTGAATTGCTTCAGCACATCCACGCCCCGTTCGCCTCTCAACTTGAGGTCGAGGAGAATCAGCGCCGGCTCATCGTTCTGATGGTCATTCAGATAGGCCATGGCCGCGCGGCCCCCTTCGACGATATTCAGACGGCCTGTATAGCCGGCTTGGGTGAGGGCCTGGCGAAACAATTCACATTCGCCCGGGCTGTCGTCGACCAAGAGAATGGAGGGAGAGGTAGGCATCTCATGTGAGTACAGCAGGAACTGTGCCTAGCCTCACTTAGAATAGAAGGTACTCATGTAACCATTTGAAAGCGCTATGAAAGGGGGAGCCTTTCTGTATACGGTTGGGTCTCTCTCAACCCTGCTCGGGCGGAAAGGTAGGGAGAAATTCCAGAGAAGGCGGAGAAAAATTCCAGTATCGGATGGCCGAGAGCGGTTGGATAAATGCGGGATCTCTGCAGGGTATTTGTCGATGTGCCTCCAGGGCATTTCCTAGGGGCGGTTGGCGAGCGGAGATGGATAGCATACGTCCAGACGCTGAGAGCGCACACACATGTCGCCTCCGACAGTCGGCAGCTCCAGGAGGATTGTCCATCATGTCAGCAGATGATTCAGCCTCCAATACCAGTCGCGGGTGGGCTCTTATCAAGACCAGAGACTTCGGTCTGCTCTGGTGGGGGCAGACGACCTCTCAGGTCGGGGAGGGACTCAACAAGGTTGCCCTGCTGTGGTTTGTCTATGAACTGACTGGATCGGCCATGAAGATGACCATGGTCGGCCTCCTCCAGACCATTCCTCCGTTGGTGTTTGGTCCGCTGATCGGAGTGTATTTGGATCGGATGCCAAAAAAGGCTGTGATGGTGTGGGTCGACGTGCTTCGCGCCTTGCTCACACTACTCATTCCGACGCTTTTTGCCTTGGATATGCTGTCGATCACAGGACTGTACGGCCTCATTTTCCTCACATCGGTTGTCTCCACGATATTCGGTCCCGCCCTCGTGTCGGCTGTGCCGTTATTGGTTCGACCTTCCGAATTAATGTCCGCAAATGCGCTCATTCAGGGCACCACCAATATCGGGATGTTGCTTGGACCGGCGATCAGCGGCATGATGATCGCTCTGATCAACGCCGAAAATGTGTTGTTCGTGAATTCCGCGACGTTCCTGATTTCCGCCCTCTGCCTCATGCCGATTCGTTTCACTTCATCTTTTGCGAGGGCCAAGGCGCATTCCGGGTCCGTATGGCAGGAGCTCAAGGCGGGATTCCGGTTCATAGTCGGGCAACAGCCCATGGTGCTGACGCTGGTGATCATCTCGTCGCTCTATAACCTCGGAGTGAGCGCGTTCGTCTTTATTTTGCCGGTGTATGCCAAGGAGTTTCTCCAGGTTGGCCCGGTGCAATTGGGCTGGTTGTGGTCGGCCTTGGGCGTCGGCATGTTGGCCGCCTCCACATGGTTGGCATGGAAACAACAGAGTGATATGCGGGGACGATTACGCATCGTCGTGAGCGGCATGACGATCGGCGGCTTGGCGGTGTGTAGTTTGAGCCTGCTGGAAACGCCTCTGATTGCGGCAGGGATGGTCATCATCGTGGGGGGCAGCACGGCCGTCCTGAATCCGATTATCTGGGCGCTCTTGCAGGAGTTGACGCCAAGACATTTGATCGGTCGCGTCGTGACCACCTTCAGCGTCGGCTCCATGGCCTCAGCGATGGCCGGGATGACGGGTTTCGGGTGGGTGGCCGATGTGGCAGGGCCGGCCGCGAGCCTGATAGCGCTTGGTCTCGTCTTGTTACTGACGGCAGCAGTGGCTGTCGCCTGCGTGCGGAGAACCTGCCCTATGCCGGTCGCGCATGCATGACCGTCTTCCCATTTCAGCATCTCTGCCTTTCCCGCTTGAAAGGGACGCAATGAGACAGGGCGATCACACCTGTGCCGGCGGAAGGATATATGCGCGGGACACCTCTCACCCCCCTCAGGCTTTCTGATTCCGCCGCGGCTGCAAACCTTTATACTGGTGATATGGTTCACGCCCATCGGTGGTTGCTGACCCGCGATTTTAGTTTCATGTGGTGGAGTCAGGTGTTGTCCCAGGTTGCTGAAGGAATCAGCAAGCTGGCGCTGTTGTGGTTCGTCTATGCGGTGACCGGATCACCGCTGAAGACGACCGTCATCGGGCTTCTGCAGACGTTGCCGCCGATTCTCTTCGGCCCGTTTATTGGCGTCATTGTTGATCGGTTTCCCAAAAAAGTCATTCTCATCGGGAGCGATGTCGCGCGGGGGGTGTTGATCGGCCTCATTCCCTGCCTGGTGTCGATTGAGAATTTCACCGTCGAAGCATTGTATGTTCTGACCTTCCTGTTTGGCGTGGCCACAGCCGTATTCGTACCGGCGCTGTCATCCGCCGTTCCTTTCATGGTCGCTCGTCCGCAGTTCACGGCGGCGAACGCGCTCCTGCAGAGCACGACGAGTCTGGGCATCATCATCGGGCCGGCTGTCAGCGGAATCGGTATCGCATTCTCGGGATCCCAGGATGTGCTCTGCCTGAATGCGCTCACGTATTTCGCCTCTGCAGCCTGCCTGTTGCCGATCCGGTTGCGAACAACGGAACAGGCGGCGGATCACAGCGCGGGCTGGAGGCCGTTCATCCGGCATCTGCTTGAAGGCCTGCGCTATGCCTTTCTGACGCATCGGACGTTGCTGCTCCTGATCGTCCTGGCATCCATCTACACCTTCGGCAGCGGCGCGTTCACCACACTGTTTCCCGTCTTTGGGCGTCAACTGCTCGGTCTCGGGCCGGTCGAAGTCGGGTACCTCTGGTCCTGGCTGGGAGTGGGATTGCTTCTCTCATCGATCGGGCTGCTCCGGCTGAGCGCCTGGGATCTTCACCGGCGGCTCCTGGCGATTGCGGTGTCCTGCGCGCTTGCTGGTCTGGCGGTGGTCGGCCTGACGTGGACCGGAAGTTTTGGCATGGCGTCGGCCTATGTCGTCTGCATTGGAATCGGTCTTGGCACGTGGACTCCCATCGCCTGGGGCATCATTCAAGAAGTGGCTCCGCCCGGAATGGTCGGACGGGTGATGGCGGTGTACACGGCCATGGCCACCGCAACCTCCATGCTGGGCATGAGCGCCTTCGGGTGGGTGGCGGAATCGTTCGGTTCCGTTGTCAGCATCATCGGGATCGGCGGAGTGATGGGTGTCTTGGCCTGGGGCAGCGCATGGTTCGGAAGAAGGATAGGTGATACCGGAGTTGCAGCGGCAGGGAAGGACGCGTAGCGCAGGCCTACCGGGAGCCCAGGCGCATTCACTTGCCGGCACTTCCCGACGTCAACACCGTTCACGCCCACCATTCCGCATCTGACGAGAGCTTCCCAGGCTACGTGTCGCGTCAGGTCAGAGAAGAGACAATCCGCGGATGTTCGGGGAAAATGCCAAGCGTCATGGCCACGCGCTGCCCAGGGGAAGAGACGGAGTCACGGTCGTCATCGGCAAAAACAAGATGGCGCTCAAAGTACACCCGAAAGGGGAGCAGCAATTTGCGATGGAAAAGCAGGACCGTTCGTCCTCCATCAAGGACGGCACGCGTGTCCGGGCTGAGTTGAATGAAGCCGGTAGCGTCATCGATGTCCATCCGGAGAAATCCGGAGCAGGTCACTGCCGCATCAATGTTAGGTGGTGAACGTCACTCCTTTTGTAGGAGTGACCATGATGCGTCTCAACCATGTGAACCACCTGATCGGCGGTCATTCCATCCGATTAATAGCCAGGATAGAGTGACTGCCAATTCATTCCATGAGCTTGATAGAACTGCTTCATCTCTTCGATGCTCTGCATGTGCTGCGTCGTACCATCCGGTAGGTAGGCCGTCACGGGAGGCTTCGGTCCGGCATTCGGGCCGGCCGCCGCCTGGTCGTTGCGTACCGGCCAATTATCCTGCGGACCATGCTGGATCATCTGTTCCAGGAACGAGTCGTTCATCCTCTTCTGGACTCCTTCCGACCAGGCATCTGTTCCATCCTCGTTGTAAATCCCATGCAGATCGGTATCACTGTAGAGACGATTCCCCTTCGGATCCACGATAAGTTGGGACTCGCCTTGAATGGTGTAACCTTTCGCCAGGAGCGCCTTTCGATCGGCATCCGACAGTCCTTGCGCCGAAGCCAGTCCGGCAAATTGGTTTTCCTTCGCCGACTTGGCGGGGTCATAGGGAATGGTCTTGGCCTTGAGATCCTGGGGTTTGGGGAGGTGTCTCGATCGGCCGACCCATCGCATGGCCCAGGGGTTTGAATCCCGTACCACGATGATCTTGTGTTCATCGACGGCAAACCTACGGAGTTGCTTGTGATCTTCGAGCGGCATGCCGCGTTTGAGTGGATCAGGCGCTTCAGGGAAATGTGTCTTGGGTGTGAACCCTCCGGCATCGGTTGAGGGCGCTTGTTTGTGGGAGGCCGGGTTCTGGTCGCCGGGGTCTTGAGCTGGCTGATCCGGTCGGGTGTCAGTCGGTTTTTGTTTCTTCGCATCACCCTTCTTCTTTTGCTTCACCGCCTCGCGAAGATCTTTGCCGTCGCAAATCAGTTTGCCTAGCCATTTTCCGGTTTCATAGGGATCGGCGGTGGGATCATAGGCTTTGATGTCTTCATAGATCGCATAAATCGACCCCGCCTTCCCGATGATCTCGATAGCCTTTCTGAGCCGTTCCAACCGCTTGATCACCGCCAGGGGAGCAGTGGCGAGATCACTCGGGAGATTCTCGGCAAAACAATCACCCATTCCCTTGGATATGCCATCGGCAAACATGAACGGAGGATCCGGCGTGCCGAATTTATAGCGGCCAGGGCCAGGGGAGGAGGACGAGGTTGCGCCTGATGGTGGCTGGGGCGGGGACGAGGGTGGCCGCGGGACCGGGAAGGCGGTCGGATCATCGGGACCGGCCCCCCCGGGAGGCGGGCTTTTGAGGGCTGGGGGTGGCGCAGGCTTGCGCGAGTTTTGAGGTGTCCGTGTCTTGGTGTCATCGTCCGGTTGTTGGTCCGGCAAAGGCTCATCCTGTTCGATCCGGCCTTGAAGCATCGGCCGGCGGTTCGACTGGTTCACGCAATCGGTGAAGGCCCGCAGCTTGTCTCCACGCAGCTGAATTTTCTGATTGGCCTGCCGGACTAACTCCGTCGCATTGCCGACTCCCGGTTGTCTTGTCTGCTCATACAGCGCCAGCGCTTCATCTTGATCGATCTTCGCCTGATCGAGAATCGTAAGGCAGTGACGTCCCTTCGTTTTAAAGTCGGCCGTATGATTGTCGAACCATCGATGGGCCCCGCCGACGGCGAAGCGGTCGTACTCGCCGGACGAACTGAAAACATCGGATGTCGGCTGAGCCTCAGACGTAGCAGGGACGACAAAAGGCAGGATCAGAAACGAAGCAACGCAGAAGAAATGCCTCGTGCGGACAGTCATCGTCTACGGCTGCCGCTTCGTGGTGTACGTCGTGCTGTCCATCTCGGTAATTTCCATCGCGCCTTCTCCGGTGAATTCATACCACATGGTGCCGATCTGTCCGGAGGTCTCGTCATATAGCATCATTTGACCGCGTGAGGGATCGGGCCTCCCTCGCACCGGATCACGGCCGATCTGTATGTTCAGCTTGCCGGTTGAGGTCGAGCCATCGGTCGAGGCCAAGGTATAACGAGCGTCGCTGGCGATGGTGAGAGTTTTTTTCGGTAGAAATTGATTGTTCGGCGTCATCTGCCACTTGCCCACGACTTCCGGCACGATGCGGGCTCTTGGCGCCAGTTGACGGACCGCCATGCGTGAGCGTTCCTGATCCTGCTGCAGCTGCGTCTCCACATAAGGCTGCTTTTCACCGGTTATCCCGGCAGAAGGATCGCGTGGGCGGCGTGCATGCAGGCGTCCCATGGCCATGTTGAGTTCGTTGAGTTGTCCTCGCAGGTCGTCGGGAAGATGACGGCCCACTTCGTAGAGTGCTTGTTGCGCGCCTTCGAGATCGCCCTTGGCCATCAGTTCCTTGGCCAAGTAGAACTGAGCTTCAGCGGCCGGCGCAGAGGCAAGACCTCCGAAGTTGCTGTCGCCTCTGCCGTTGCCGATCTGCGGCATGCCGGCCATTCGCAAGGGGCCATACTGAGCTGCAGTTTTGAAGTGCTGCACCGATTCGTCATGCTGTCCCATCGCCGCCAGCAGCTTGCCCGTTTTCAAATGCGCATCGGCGACAAGGGTGGCGGCATTGTTCGGCGCCATGACCACAGCGCCTTTGGCCGGTGGCTGATCGGGCCACATCGCCGTGAACATCTGCCGGGATTCGAAGCCTCGCTGCATCCGCTTTTCGTAACCCAGCACCGCCTGGTAGTGACCCAGGGCTTCCGCCTGTCTGCCGGTTTGTTCGGCCAGTCTGGCGAGATGGAAGCGGCCTTGAATGGCTAGGCCAAATTCCATCGCATCCCGCCCAAGTGACGAGCCGGCATCTCCCTTCAGTTCGTCCAGTTGCAGACGAGACTCTTCCAAGGCTAAGGCGACACGGTAGTAGGCCGCCGCCTCATCGAATTTGTCGTCTCCTTCGTGAATCACGCCCAGGTAGGCAGGAATGCGGGCATCTTCCGGATCAATCGGGAAGGCGCGAGCAAGATACTCTTTCGCCCCCTGCCAGGCGGTTTTCTCCATGCGCTTCCAGGCCTGCCTCAGTAGTGGAGCGACGGTGGTCTGGAGCAGATTGGCTGCGATCAGCCGTTGTTCTTCTGCCTTGTCCTGCTGTCCCGTTTGCGCATAGTGCTGCACCAGGCGATCGTGAGCTTCTAATGACTTTGGCGCGAGCTTCACAGCCTGCTCGAGATAGCCCTGAGCCTCGCCGGTCTTGCCGTCCCATAGGGCGATGTCCGCAAGAATGAGGTAGCCATCGACCGTGCCTTTCGTCACTTTTGCGGCGGCTTGGAGCGCGGTCTTCGCCCGGCGGCGTAACTCGGCTGCCATGGCATCGAGTTGCGCGGCTCGGTTCAAATCCTGCTGCGAGGGCGGGTAGCAGGTCGTCGTGGTGACCCGGTAGACGCCGTCGCTTCTCTGGTCGTCGTGCGATGAACTTGAACATCGTTCCTGCCGCAGGCCGACGGCTTCATTCGAGAGCTGATTCGCCCTCAGGGCGCGGAACTTCGCGTAGAGCCGCAAGGCATCCGGATTGTTTCCGGACAGATTCAAAGCCTGGTCGGCCAATGTGTCGGCCTGGTTGTATTGTTTCAGGGCCGTCAGCGCCAAGGCCTTCTGCATCGTGGCGCCGACATGTGTGGCATTGAGGGCCAGCGCCCGGTCGGCGGTCTGAATCACACGCTGCAAGTCCTTTTCGCGAGATTCTTGAAATCGGTAGAGCTGAAGCTCACGGCGCGGTTCGACCTTCTCGCCACGGTTATCCGCCTCTTCGAATAGGTAGGTGGCAAGGGAGACAAGGTTGTCCGCATTTTTTGGATTCTCTCGCACCGATTCGTCCAGGGTCCGCAGGTGTTCCTGATACATCTCGTCATAACGCAGCCGCTGATGTCCCATGGCGCGGTGAAGTTTCGCGGCGATGGCGATCAGGTGATCCATCGGTCTCCCGCGATGCGCGGCTTCCTGTAGTTCTTTCAAGAGCGCTTCGGCCGACGCGTTCACCCTTGTGCCGTTCAATTCCTCTTCCACGCTCGAGCGGGTGGATCTGGTCGAGAGCCACCCTTCCTTTTTGTACAGAGAGAGATCCGCTTCCATTCGTTTGACGTCGCCCAGGCGAGCGGCAGCCGTCGCCCGACCCAGATAGGCCTCGGGGAAATCCGGTTTTAGCGTCAGAGCGATGGTGAATTCCTTTCTGGCACTCGCCGGCCTCCCGGCATCCAGCCAGGCCTTGCCTGCTTCGTAATGCGCGTCGGCATCGCCGGGGTTCGAGACGAGCGCACGCTCCACGTGGGCGAGCGGTCCGTCGGCCGCAGTGCCGCCGGCAGCTTGTTTGGCTCGTGACACGTTGAGAGAGGCCAGTTCGGGACGGCGGTACTGTTTCTCGGCAAAAAGCTGACCGGCTTTCAGCATGGCTTGCCGCATCTGGGGGCTCTTGATCCCGTCGGGATTTCCGGATCCGCCGGAGTCACGCGGCAGGCGGTATTTCTGATACTCCATGGCGAGCCGATAGACGATGAATGAACCGTACTCGCTCGTATAGTCATCCTGACCTTGGGCGATGTGGCCGGGGATGCTGACGACTGCCGGCCGCCCTGACGGCACACCTCGGGGACCGCCGCCGAGCGCATGGTCCGGGACGACGATGATGCCGCTCATCGCTTCTGTGGCATAGATCCAGAGCTGGGCCTCGCGGCCTGTCAGCCCGAGTCGCTGAGCCCGGCTGAGATCCTTCTGCGCTCGCGGGAAGTCTTCGGCCAACGTCTGTGCCACCCCGCGCGCGAGCAGGATGTTAGGATCGTCGCCGGACTGGTCCAATGCGCGCGAGAAGGCTGCCACCGCAGCGGCCCAGCGACCCTCGTTGAGTGCATCCAGGCCTTCGATATAGGGCGTCAGGGATTTGGAGGAAAGGGCAGCCGCAGTGACTGGGGCGTGGAGCAGGTAACAAGCCGTCAGAAAGATGGCGAACCGAATGGTGAGGAGACGGGCCATCGTACACCTCCTTCGAGAGGCGGGAAGACACATGCGGTCGATGGTCATACCGAGCGGCCCCCAGCTTACAAGCGAGGTCTTCGCTCAATCAAGAGGCGTCCGGTTGAGCTGGGGGGCCGATTCTTGTTCCTCTTCAAACGTGCCGGTTCCGCACCCCAGGCCTCCGTACATCATCCCGAAAAATCCACAGTAGGCTCCGGCCTTGAAGGCCCAATCTCTACGCGTGGCTTGCTCGATGTGCCCATCATGGATGAGAACGGAGACATATTGCGCGCCGACGGGGATCATGGCGGGCAGGGGGACAACGACGAGATACAGCACCATCCCGGACCATCGTAAGCCGCCGGTTGTATAGATCCACTCTTCCTTTCCGTCGTCGCGTGATTCGATGCGGTCAGGCTCACCCCATTGCGTTCGCAGGTCCGCGGCTGTCTTGAGATCTGCTTCCGTGCTTGCCTTGCGTATGTCGATGGCGCCCCTGGCCTGGCCGATCTGCGGGTGATCGCTGGATTCGCTACGGGTGCCGAGAGTCCAGGCGCCGAGCCCGACGCAGCCTTGAAGCGTCACGATCGCCGCAATCCAACACACGTTGTTCACATACTTGCGCATACTGTCCTTTCTATGGCGTCATGCGGCCGAACCCTACCCAGGTCCCTCTCGAAATACAAGCACGAGATAGACGGGACAGAGATCGCCGATATCGGCGGGAGCCTAACTGCCGGGTTCCCCTCCCAAGGTAGGATACCGCCTCACCGATGAGCCTCGGTAGGATCCGCCCACAGGGAGGTTGTGATGGCACCTCGTCGGTATGTTCGAACCTACTACAGGTTTCCGCTCAACTATCCGGTTATTTTCGGTGGAGCGCCCTTTGTCGGTGAAGGGGTCCTGACCAACCTTTCATTAAAAGGCTGTTCGGTGACCTGTGATCGGGAGGTGCTCTGCGGGAGCCAGGTACGAGTGAGTATGCTCCTCCATCATCAGCCGCCGGCGTTGCCTGTTGAACTCGGGACCATTAAATGGGTGAGGGGGAATCAATTCGGCGTGGAGTTCGTTCGTATGCCTCTTGAGGCTCAGCAACGCCTGAACCGTACATTACGCATGGAACTGATCGAGTGGCTTGAGAAACGTCACCGCCACAGTGCCTCGCCGCCCACTCCACTCCAGGAGAACTAACGTACCCGCTTCGCTCTTATTGCTCGTCCGGCCGCGCTCGTCTGCCGTCAAGACTCATCCACAAGCCGATTATCGCGCCATCTCTCCAAGCGCATTTCTTACTGATTGCAGGAAGTTGTCGGCTCCGGGGGGGGGAGGCCTTGCGGCTGCCGATCGGAGTCATCCATGGCGAGATGTGGTGTCTCCCGATGCATTCCTGTACACTAAGCCCCTTGGCCGAAGAGACTGCGCAGGCCGCGCACGATCATTCAGATCGCCACCTGCATAGAGAGCCGATCCAGCCCTTGCCGATGGAGCCTATGGTTTCCGACCCGCCTCCTCCAGTTTCCGTGCCTCCGAACGAAAGCCAGCAGGGTTTACGTTCCTGGTGGTCTCGCCTCGCCGAATGGAACCCTTCGCTGCTCACGGTGGTCACGCTCGCCATCGCGACCGGCCTGCGCATGGCCCTGACACCGTTATGGGGGTCGGGCTACACCTTCATCACCTACTATCCCGCCATTATGTTCATTGCGGTGGTCAATGGCTGGCGCCATGGCATCGTGGCGATCTTGGTTTCATCGGCACTGTCTATCGGACTCTTTCTCGACATCCAGGCCTCGGCGAATGAGCAACAGATGGCCCTGGCATTGTTCATGACGGCCAGCGTCATCATCGTGTCACTATCGGAAGCCGTCACGCGGGCTCGTCTTCGCGCGCAGGCGGAGGCGTCTCTGGCGCGAGCCCAAGAACAGCGATTGCGGCTTGAGATTGAGGCAAGAAGCAAAGCGGAGGAGACGGTTCGCGCCAGCGAGCGTCAAATGCAGTTCGTGACGGACCATGCCCCGGTCCTCATCGCTCAATGTGGAACGGACGGCCGGTATCGTTTCGTGAACCGGCAATATGCCGACTTGGTTGGACGGACACCTGAGGCCCTCATCGGCCTGCATCCACGTGATGTGTTGAGCAAAGAGGATTATCGGCAGGCCGCGCCCTTCATGCAGGAGGCGCTTGCGGGGCGGCAGGTGAAGTTTGACCAGCAATTTCTGGGTACGGCCTCCACGGGGCATCTCCTGCAGGTCACCTATGCGCCGGAATGGGACGAACACGGAATCGTGACGGGGTTCATTGCCGCCATCGTCGATATTACCGACCGCAAGCAGGCGGAGCAGGCGCGCGCTACACTCGCGGCCATCGTCGAATCGTCGGAAGATGCCATCGTTAGTAAAGACCTCAATGGGATCATCACCAGTTGGAACCGTGGCGCGGAGCGGTTGTACGGATATAGCCGGCAGGAAGCCGTCGGTAAATCCGTGTTGCTGGTCATCCCGGAGGAACGGCTTGAAGAAGAAACTCCCATTCTGGCGCAGATCAAGCGGGGGGAGGCTATTCAGCAATATGAAACCGTCCGGCGGCGGAAAGACGGCACGCTGATTGATATTGCGTTGACAGTATCGGCAATCCGCAATGACGAGGGACGAATCGTCGGAGTGTCCAAAGTCGCTCATGACATAACCGAACGCAAGCGAGCCGAAGCTGCGTTGCGGGAAAGTGAAGAACGTCTGCGTCTCTTCATCGAACATGCGCCGGCGGCGATCGCGATGTTCGATCGGCAGATGCGGTATGTGGCGGTGAGCCGGCGGTGGCTGGCGGACTATGCGCTCGAAGGAGAGGTATTGGGGCGCAGTCATTACGAGATCGTTCCTGATATTCCTGACCAGTGGCGAACGGCGTATCAAAAGGGCTTGGCTGGAGAGGTGATGCGCGCGGAGGAAGACCGGTTCGAGCGTTCCGATGGGACCGTCTACTGGATCCGATGGGAGACTCGTCCGTGGCGGGACAAAGCCGGCGGCATCGGCGGGATCGTGATTTTCGCCGAAGATATCACCGACGGCAAAATGGCAGAGGAGGCGCTGCGTGAAAGCGAGGCGCAACATCGCGCCACGTTCGACAACGCGGCGGTCGGTATTGCGCACGTTGGATTGGACGGGCGGTGGCTACGCTGCAATGACGCGATGTGCGCCCTCACGGGGTATTCCCGCGAAGAATTGCTGACCAAGACGTTTACCGAGATTACCCATCCGCAGGACATCGAACAAGATTGGGCTTCCATCCGCCGGCTACTGGCCGGTGAGATCGAAACCTTCTCCATGGAGAAACGGTATATCCGGAAAGATGGGTCGCTCATCTGGGGGAATCTGACCGTCTCGCTTCTGCGGGATGTTCAGGGCTCCCCGCAACATTTCATTTCCATTGTCCAGGACATTCAGAGTCGGAAAGAAGCACAAGCTCAATTGCGGCAGTTCGCGGACAATCTGGAGCAGCGTGTCGAGGTGCGGACGAGAGAGTTGGCCGATACGCAGGACAAGTTGCGCGCACTGACGACGGATTTGAATCTGACGGAACATCGTATCCGGAAACAGCTCGCGACCGATTTGCACGATTATCTGGCGCAACTCCTGGTCCTGAGCCGGATCAAATTAGGGCAGGCTAAATTGGAAGAGGTGCCGCCGTCGGCGAGGCAGGCGATGACGGAGGTCCAAGAGGTGATGGACCGGGCCTTGGCGTACACCAGGACCTTGGTGGCACAACTCAGCCCACCCATCTTGAATGAGTTCGGGCTCCTCATGGCATTGAGATGGTTGGCTGGCCAAATGCAGCGGGAGCTCACGGTGAAGTTGGAGTTCGAGAACGACGTGCTTCCCCTTTCCGAGGAGCAATCCGTGCTGCTGTTTCAATCGGTCCGCGAACTCCTGATGAATATCGTGAAACATGCGGGCACTGCCGAGGCGAGGATTTCCGTGACACAAACCGGCGGGGTCCTGCGCATTACCGTGTCGGATAGAGGTATCGGCTGTGATGCCGGCGCAGCGAAGACGAAGCGTGAACCGGGCTTCGGTCTCTTCAGTATTCGCGAGCGGATGAAGGCCCTCGGGGGAGGGTTTGATATGCAATCGGTTTCGGGACAGGGAACGACGGCCATCCTCAAGTTGCCGCTTGATCAGCCAGGCGCCAGAGGTGTGGCATCGGGGGAGGAAATTGGCGCGGGTGAGACGATTCGCGCCGCGGTTTCCGACCCAGCGGCGCCCGGCTTGCCGGAGCTGCCTGGAGCGGCCTCATTTCTCCCCGCGCCGAAGATCCGGGTCTTGTTGGTAGACGATCACCGGATGTTGCGCCAGGGCCTTCGGACCATCGTGAACGGACATCCCGGGTTGGAGGTGGTCGGCGAAGCCGGCGATGGCCTGGAAGCCATCGAGCTGACCCGCACCTTCAAGCCGGCCGTCGTCGTCATGGACGTCAACATGCCTCGCTGCGACGGCGTGGCGGCCACTAAACGGATCACGGAGGAATTCCCTGGTATCAAAATCATCGCGCTCTCCATGCACAACTCCCCCGATATCGTGGCTCGCATGAAACAGGCGGGGGCGTACGGGTATCTCACCAAGGAAAGCGCCGGAGGGCAGCTGTGCCGGGCGATTGTCGAGGCGGCTCTCAGCGGGCCATTAGGGTCGAGAGGAGAAGGTGCCGATGTGAGTTGCGGTGCTTCCTGACGGGCGAGCGCGGAAACGGTTTTCCTCCGACATCACTGTGGAGGCTGGTCGTGCGACAGTTGCTGGGCAATGACGTCAAAGATTTTCTCGGGTACCAGTTCTTTGGGAAGGAACGCATTCGCCCCGACGGCACGCAACGCTCCCTCGACCTCCCTGCTGTTATGGCAGGACATTCCAATCACGACTGTGTCCGGTAAGAGGGCTCGAATCCGGCGCGTCGCTTCGATCCCGTCCATGCGGCCCATGCCTACGTCCATGAGGATGATGTGCGGCCGAAGAGTTTGAGCCAGTTGAGACGCGGCGATGCCGTCGGCTGCTTCACCGGTGACGCAAAACCCCGGTCGTGTATTCAAGATCGTTCGCAGGATCTCTCTCAACTGCAGGTTGTCATCGACGACGAGAATCTCAATCATGGAGCACCTCGTTCGAATGGAGCAGAAGGCCGTTGGTATCAGGCTAACATATGTCCGATGTTTCGCGAATGATATTCTTGAAGGCCCAGGAGATCGTTCGCTCATCCTTGACCCACATTTCGCCTCCGTGTAGGGTCGCACACAATGAGCTGCTCGCGTAGCAGCCGGACGGCTATGCCCTTGGGGACGTTTTGGGGCAGATACGACGGATCGAATCATTTCAGCCCGATAGGAGCAGGAAGAATATGACCATACGTGAACCGCGACCGGTCGTGGGCATTCTCGTCGGCGGAGGGCCGGCGCCAGGCATCAACAGTGTGATCGGGGCCGCGACGATTCGAAGCATTCTCGGCGGATGCGAGGTGATCGGCATTCAGGATGGGTTCAAGTGGATCATGGAAGGGAACACCAGCAAGGTCAGGCGCTTGTCGATCGAAGACATCAGCCGCATCCACTTCAGCGGCGGTTCTTGTCTGGGAACCGCGCGCGCCAATCCCACGCAGAAAACCGAGCATCTCGATACCTGTCTGGCGAGTCTGCACAAGCTGGGGGTGACCAGGTTGATCACGATCGGCGGAGATGATACGGCGTTTTCCGCATTGAAATTGGAGCAACGGGGAGGCGGCCGGCTTCAGGTGGCGCATGTGCCCAAGACCATCGACAACGACCTTGATCTGCCGCACGGAATTCCCACCTTCGGATTCCAGACGGCCCGTCATATCGGGGTCGAGCTGGTGAAAAGTCTGATGGTCGATGCAGAGACCACCTCGCGTTGGTATTTCGTGGTCACGATGGGCCGCAAGGCCGGACACCTGGCGCTCGGGATCGGCAAGGCCGCCGGCGCCACCTTGACTATTATTCCGGAAGAGTTTCGCCAGAAACCCATTCGTCTGCGGACGCTGGTCGATATTCTCGTCGCCGCGTTCATCAAGCGGCTCAGTGCCGGCAGGTCGGACGGGGTCGCGGTCCTGGCCGAAGGCCTGGTCGAAATCCTCGACCAGCAGGACTTGAATGGGTTGGAGGATGTGGAACGTGATCAGCACGGACATGTGCGGTTAGCGGAGATCAATTTCGGTTTTGTGCTCAAGCGGGCGGTGGAGAAGGAACTGCGCGCGTTCGGGATCAAGACCACCATCGTCGATAAAAACATCGGGTATGAATTGCGCTGCGCGGACCCTATTTCATTCGACATGGAATACACGCGGGATCTGGGCTATTGCGCGGCCCAGTTTCTCCTGGAGGGCGGCAGCGCGGCCATGGTATCGATTCAAAACGGACGATTTATCCCGATTCCGTTCGGCGACATTCTCGACCCGGCCACCGGCCGCACGCGTGTGCGCATGGTGGATGTTGAGTCCGAGTCCTACGCGATTGCCCGCCGGTACATGATTCGACTCTCGCCGGAGGATTTGAGTCAGCCGGAGAACGTGGTTCGATTGGCGACCGCAGCCGGATTGGCCGCCGATGATTTCCGCAAACGGTTCGAGTATCTGATGGGGCACGATGCGTGAAGGGCTCACATCCCATGACACCGACTGTCACGCCTGACACGGAGATCTCTTTGGTTTTTGAGAACCAGCGCGCGGTGGTCTCGCCCTGGGGGGCCTCTTTGCGGCGCTATTTTTTCGTAGACGGCCACGGCGGAGAAACCGACATCGTCTGGGGATATTCCGGCGGCGCGCAGAAAAAGGGCGGGCAGGGTGACGTGCTGATTCCCTTTCCGGGGCGGGTGGCGGGAGGACGGTACTCGTTTGACGGCCAGGCGCTGCAGCTTGAGCGGAATGATAAGGAAGGTCCGAATGCGATCCATGGATTTGTGCGAAGCCTTCCGTGGTTGACGCAGCAGGCTGGCGCTCATGCCGTGACCTGTGATGTCAGTCTGGATGCCGCCCAATATGGCTCGCGCGGCTATCCCTTTTCCGTCGCCGTGCGTGTCACCTACAGCCTGGATGTTCAGGGATTGTCCTGCGGGTTTTCCGTCCGGAATGTCGGCGGGATGGCGGCTCCGGTCGGGGTGGGTTTCCATCCCTACTTCACGGTCGGCGCCGGGCGTGTGGATGAGGCCGAGGTAAAAATTCCTGCGACGGGGTATCTGGAATTTAACGAGCAGTTGGCGCCGACCGGCAAGGTGATGGCGGCACAGGGAACGGACTGGGATTATCGGGAATTTCGCACCATCGGCCCGCGCCGCTTCAACCATTGTTATCTGGAGTTGGAGCGCGATGCGGCGGGAATGGCCACGGCGTCGCTGCGCTATCAGGAACGTGGTCGCGCCATTGATGTGGTGATGGATCGCGCCTTTTCCGCACTTGTGGTTTATACGGGGGATGCTATCGCGGAGGCCCCCCGCCGTGCCTTGGCGATCGAACCGATGACCTGCGCGACCGATGCCTTTAATCACCCCGACTGGGGGCTGAAACGATTGCTTCCCGGCGAGACGTTCACCGGCTCCTACCGGGTAACAGTACGCGCGAGTTGATCAGGTCCAACCAGCGAGCAGACGCTCTTCTTGCGGGCATCCTCTGACAACGTCCTGCGACTGAATACTCTTACGAAGGCCTCGTCGGCTCGATGATGCGGAACCGCACTTCGTCGACCTGGGTATAGGCCGATGTGTCTTCCCCCGCAAAAAGTCCGCACCGGTAGAGGCCGGAAGTCCATCCAGCCGCAGGACGGGGCAGGACGAAATAGCCGGACTGATCGTTCGTGGCCATGATGAGTCGGTCCTGCGCGACGGCTGCTTGCGCTCCGGCCAACTCGGTGGTCTCTTTGAAACAGCGTGCAGCCAGCGGTACCTCATCGTACGAGGCGGTGACCAGGCTGAAGACCAGGTAAATATCCTGCTGATTGGCGGGGAAGGTGATTCCCGGGTCCAGCGGGATAAAGTCGTGCGCGCCGGTCGGCGAATCGTCCCGCATCACTTTTTTGGCCGGAATGACGAAGCGGAACCAGGCGAAATCAGCGTCCCGGCCGACGAGGGAAGCCGCAGCATCCAGCGTGTTCTGCGGCTTCAAGGCGTCGATGGCCTTGGCCGCGAGTTCCGCCTCCGGCGGGGTGGCCGGCGCCGCTGCTTTGGCTTGAGCCGCGTTGGCTGCCGCTTCGGCCTCGACTTGTCGCGCAAACTCCAGCACGTGCGGACGAATCTTGTCCAACCATTGCGTCAGGGCGCCCTTATTCAATACCCTGGTGCCTGAGGGGAGTTGGACTTCCTTGGTCGATTTCTCGAACTCGACGGTCGCATCGTACAGCGTCTTGAACTGCATGTACGCGTCTTCCCAGCGTTCAAGTTCCACCATGCATTGACCCATACGAAATGCCGTCGTGGTGTGTTCTTCATCGGTCGGGTCGAACTCAGACCCCGTTTGAGACACGGCGAGCGCGTCTTTGCAGCGCCCCAGCCCCATGAGGATGAGACTGAGGTGCCGGCCGGCGAGCGGATCCATCGGGTTTAAGCGCAAAAGTTCCCGATAGACCGGTTCAGCTTCACGAAACCGGCCCGCCTCGAAGAGGCGGTAGCCTTCCGCACGAATCATTGACCAATCGCGAAGTTGTTGTGAACTGACATCCGGCGTCATGACCGGTGCAAAGCGGCGGCCCCGTTCCGTCGAGCCGAAGAACAGCGAGAGCAGATTCCTAGCCGACAGATGAAGCGGCGAACCGGCCGGGACTCGATCCAGGACAAAGTGCACGTCGCGTTCAGCGCCCTCATAATCCAGAATATCGAAACGCGCCCGGGCCATGGCCAATCGCCAATTGAGCATGTCCGGCCCAAGGGCGACGGCTTTCTTGTAGGCCTCGAAGGAGTCCTCCAGGCGGTCGAGTTTTCGCAGTTCGCGCGCCAGACGCAAGTGGATGAGCGGGTTGTGGGGATCAAGTCCGGCGATGCGTTGAAGCTCGGCGACCGCTTCTTCGACCTGTCCCGACCGCACCAGCACGCTCCACCTGGCCCATCGCACATCAAGCGCAGCGGGAATATGTGCCAGAACGGTGTCGTACGCCTCAAGGGCGGCTTCGGTTCGACGGGAGGTGGCGAACATGTCGCCGCGAAGTTGATGGAGCGCGAGGGCCTGAGGATGGTCCTGGATGCCCTGTTCGAGGATACCGAGCGCGAGATCGATCGTGCCCTGTTCCCAGGCGGTCTTGGCACGTTGGGCAATCTGGCCCTCCGAGCGAAGCGGAGTGTCACTGGCCAAGACGTTGGAAATCCCTCCCGTGACAAGCGTGAGAAAAAGAATGAGCAGCAGGCCACGTGGGTGACCATTCCGGCGAACATGTCGGCCTTGAAGAGAAGCCATCAGGGGTCTATCTGTCATCATGGTGCGTGTCTCTCGTGTTGTAGCCATGCCGTTGCCTTCCTCGAAACCATTAGAGGCATGAGGAGAGTGAAGGATTCGTGTCCTCAAGCGCGCTGAGACGCAAGGATTCATTTTACTGTATGAATGCCTGATCCTGCGAAGGAACCTTCAGGCAAGGCCCTTCACCCGATCGTGATGCGGGACGGGCGTCGCAAGAATCGGCGTGATCAGAAGGAAGAGGGGGTTGGACTGTACTCAGCGTACGTTGACGAAACGGCCTTGGGCGGTGGCTCGCAGCTGATCGAGGTCTTCCCGCCGAGTCACCGACAGCGGCACGGTGTGGGAAATTTCTTCAATGAGCAGATCCGTTGTCAACGGCTGTTTGCGGTGCAGGGCGCGATAGAGCGCAGCGACCACGGCCTGCTCGATTTCCGAGCCGCTGAATCCTTCGCTGGCGTCCACGACTTTCTGAAGATCGAACCCCGCGTTGTTCTGTTTGCGAAGGCTGAGATGG